>CAZSGS010000079.1:0-9284 GCA_964606365.1 uncultured Wenzhouxiangella sp.
CGGCGCCGACGACCTCGCCGTCCTGGCGGGCCATGAGACGAAACGTGACCACCGCGGTATCGCCGAAGACACGGATGGTGATATCCCGGGCCGAATACTCCGGCGGCGGCGCAGTCTCCGCCTCGTCGGCGTCTTGCGACGCCGACAACGAAGCCATGATTTCGGCCTTGCCGAATCGCCGGCCGTCGGAACCGGTGTAGATCAGGTCCTCGGCCCAGAAACGATCGTGCACCGCCGCATCGTCGACCGAGGCGCCGGCAAGGAAAGTCTCCAGCAGGCCGGCCAACTCGGCCCGGTCGTCGGCCACGGCCGACGCGGACAGGAGCAGCGCCAGCCCGAAGAGGGCCAATCGGGTCAATCGGTTCAAACGAAACACGGCAACCTCCATGACGGCACGCGTCAATCCCGGAAGTTCTTGAACTGCAGCGGCAGGCCCAGTTCGGCTTCGCGCAGCAGGCTCATCACCGCCTGGAGATCATCGCGCTTCTTGCCCGTGACCCGCACCTGGTCCCCCTGGATACTGGCCTGAACCTTCAGTTTCGACTGCTTGACCCGCTTGACCAGTTTCCTGGCCATTTCGGTATCGATGCCTTCGCGCACGGTCAGACCGCGAGTCGCGGTCTTCGCCCCGATCTCGGGCTCGTCGGCCTCGACACCCTCGAGATCGATGCCGCGCTTGGAGAGCTTGGAATAGAGCATATCGAGCATCTGGTCGAGCTGGAACTCCGACTCCGTCTTCATCACGACGCGGTTTTCATCGAGCGTAAAGCCCGAATCGCTACCCTTGAAGTCAAAACGCGTGGCGACCTCTCGATTGGCCTGGTCGACGGCATTGGCCAGCTCGTGGTGGTCCACTTCGGACACGATATCGAACGACGGCATGCAGGCTCTCCGGGGGAAACACAACGTCCATCATACGAGCGGCTGAACGTCCCCGCCCCGCTTCTGCGCAGGAAGGACGCGGAGCCGTGATCGCGCCGCTGACCACGGCTATACTGCCGCTGCAACTGCGCAATCGATCTCAGCCCATTCGAGAGGGAATCCGATGAAACTTCAATCCATTGCCATGGCGCTCCTTGGGGCAGCCGTTCTCGCGACCGTCGGTTGCGAGCGCCCCGACCCGGCAGACACCGGGCAGGCCGACGCGCCTGCGGCCTGGGACACCGGTATCGCTGATCGCGCCCGGCTGATCGACCGGCTGCCGGAGAACACCATTGCCTACCTGCGCCTGCCCAGCCTCTGGGGGCTGGCCGGCGCGCCCAAGTCCAGCGCTCTCGGCAAGGGGCTGAATACCCAGGCCAACCGGGATGCCATCAGCGCGCTGCAAGGCCGCCTGCCGGAGGTCCTGGCCGCCGACATGGGCCAGCTCGCGCCGGTGCTCACCCTGCTGCTCGAGACCCTGCGTTCGCCGCTGGAGATTGCGCTGGTCGGTGACGGCCCGCAGCCGCTGGAAGCGGATCTCGTCATCGAGGGCCGGTTCGACTTCGAGACGGTCGCCGAACTCGATGCCGCGATGGCCGAGATCGCCGACAAGGCCGGCCTGCTGAAGCTGATCGATACGGCCGAAGGCGATGGCCCCGGACAACTCCTGGCCACGATGTTTCCCATCTTCTACGACTTTGACCCCCAGACCCGACGCGCTCGCTTTCTCACCGGGATGAACACCAGCGCAGAGGGACTGGCCGCCTCCCACGACTGGCAACCGCCGACGCAAAGCCCGATGCGCGACTACGAGCGCCAGATCGACGCTTCGGGACTCGGTTTCTTCCAGTGGGCCGACATGACGCGGCTGGGCCCGATGATGCGTCAGGGCCTGGACGCCGAGCAGCTGGCGCAATTCGAAGCGCTGGGCGTGTTCGCCACCCGCGAGCTGGCGATGGGTTACGGCAGCTCCGGCGGCAAGGCACGCCTGGCCGTCATCGCCGAAGGTCAGGGTGGTCGGGTCTGGGATCTTTCCCTGCCCGCTTCGGATGCGATCGATTTCCGCAGCTCGGGAGCACCCGACTTCGTAGTGGGGCTGGCATTACCGGGCAACGACTGGCTGGAGCAGGCCCTCGATTCGCTCGGCGGGGAGACCGAAGCGGAGCTGGCCGAGGCCAGCGCCCGGCTCGAGGAGGAAATCGGCCTCGACCTGGCCGCCGTCATCGATACCCTGGCCGGGCGCATGGTCCTGGTCGACGACGCCAACGGCACCTACCTGGTGCACGAGGGCGGCGGCATCGAACGATGGAATCAGTTCTGGGACGCCCTCGCCCGCCGCTTCGACATCGAGCAATCGAGCACGGACGTCGGCGGGACACGAATCCACCATCTCGTCATTCCGGGCATCGACATCGCCGACGACATCGGTGACATGCGCGAGAACAATCCCGGCCTGGCGTTCATCATGAGCCGATCCATGCAGATCGGCACGCACCTGTTCTGGATGGAGGAAGGCGACCGCATCCTGATCGCCGCCGTGCCGCAGGTGCTGATGGCGCGCCTCGACCACCCCGGTGACGTCGCCGTCGGTGAATGGTTGTCCGAGTCCGGCGTGGAAACCGAACGCGCCGGCATCTTCGGCGCTCTTCGCATCGGCGACGCCCCGAGACGCAATTACTACTACTACATCGGTTCGCTGCTGGCCCTCGCCGACATGCTCGACGCCGACATCGACGTATCCGGCTTCCCGACGGCGCGCGAACTCGACCTGCCCGACACCGGCACCGTGGGTTTCGCCGTGGACTACGCGCAGGGCCGGCTCGGTGCCACCCTGGCCTTCGAAAACCACCCCGGCGACCTGTTCTATGCCGGCGGCATGAGCGCCGTGGCCGCGCTGGGCGTCGTCGCGGCCATAGCCGTCCCCGCCTACGAGGACTATCGGGCTCGCGCGGAGCTGGCGACGGCCTACGCTTCGACCGCGGACTTCCGCGGCCGGGTCGCCCGTCACGTGTCCGAACAGGGCGGACTGCCACCAAGCACAGCGGCCGCGGATTGGGCCGCCGCCATCCCGCAGGGGCCCGGTATCGCCAACGCCATCTGGCAGTCGGACCCGCCCGGCCTGAGGCTGGTCCTCGCCGGTGGCTCGGGCCTGGCCGAAAACGCCAAGCTGATGATCAGCCCCCGGGTCGAGGCGGGAAGGCTCGTCGGCTGGACTTGCAACAGCGATTCCATCGAGGACAAGCACCTTCCCGCCAGCTGCCGGTGAGCACCGAAAGCGACTGGGTCTTCGGCTACGGCTCGCTGATCTACAAGGTGGACTTCCCCTACCTGGATCGCGAGCCGGCGCTGATCGACGGCTGGGTGCGCCGCTTCTGGCAGGGCTCGCACGACCACCGGGGCACGCCCGAGGCGCCGGGCCGGGTCGCAACCCTGGTGCCGAAGGCCGGCCACAGCTGCCGCGGCATGGCTTACCGGGTCGAACACGCAGTCTTCGAGCACCTGGATCATCGAGAGAAGAACGGCTACGAGCGCCACCGCGTGGATATTCAGCTGCTGGATCGCAATACCAGCGTGAACGGCACGCTCTACGTCGCGGCCCGGGACAACCCGGCCTTTCTCGGGCCGGATGCAGCGCAGGCCCTGGCCGAACACATTCATGTCGCGCGCGGGCCCAGCGGCCTCAACCGCGACTACCTGCTCAGGCTGGCCGAAGCGTTGCGAGAGCTCGGCGACGACGACGAACACGTCTTCGATCTCGAACGACGGGTGAGGGCCCTGCTCGAGGATGCCACCTGACTGCCGGGGAGAACTCGGTCGGGCATTCTGATACGGTGCGTGTAGCGGTCGAATGGCCGTATCAGCCCCCAATCAAGGAGAATGCGCATGACCATTCATCTCGATCTCGTTCCCGTGCTGTCGCTGGTAGCCGGTATCGCCATCCTGATCGTGCCCAAACTGCTCAACCTGATCGTGGCGATCTACCTGATCGTCATCGGCGTCGTCGGAATCTTCGGCCTGTAGAAATCCCTTCGTGACTTACCCGGTCCGGCTCTCCAGTTCTTCCCAGCGCCGATAGGCCGCGTCGAGTTCGGCCTGGACCGATTCGACCTCGGCATTGTGGCGGGTGATCGTCTCGGCGTCCTGGCGATAGAAATCCGGCTCGTTCATCCGCGCCGAAAGCTCGGCAATGCGTGACTCGAGCGCCTCGACCTGTTCGGGCAGCTGCTCGAGCTCGCGCGCGAGCTTGTAGCTGAGCTTGGCCGGCTTCTTGTCGGGCTTGCCCCGCGGCGGCGGCGACTTGCCCTGTCCGGATGCCGGTTTGGGCGCGTCGTCGACGCGTCGCTGCCTGAGCCAGTCGTTGTAGCCGCCGACGTACTCCCCGACGCGGCCGTCGCCTTCCATCACGAACGTCGCCGTGACCACGTTGTCCAGGAACTGGCGGTCGTGGCTGACCAGCAGCAGCGTGCCGGCATACTCGGCCAGCAGTTCCTCGAGCAGGTCGAGAGTCTCGGCGTCGAGGTCGTTGGTCGGCTCGTCCATGACCAGCAGGTTGGACGGCCGGGCGAACAGGCGCGCCAGCAACAGGCGGTTGCGTTCGCCCCCGGAGAGCTTGCTGATCGGTGCGCGCGCCCGCTCGGGCGTGAACAGGAAATCCTGCAGGTAGCCGATGATGTGCTTGCGCTTGCCGTTGATCTCGACGAAATCGCGTCCGTCGGCGACGTTCTCGGCCGCCGACCAGTCGTCGCGCAGCACCGAGCGGTGCTGGTCGAAGTAGGCGACCTCCAGGTTGGTTCCCAGGGTCACCGTGCCCGCCTGGGGCTCGAGCTGGCCAAGCAGCAGCTGCAGCAGGGTCGACTTGCCGCTGCCGTTGGCCCCGATCAGGCCGATGCGATCGCCGCGAAAGACCGTGGTGGAGAAATCGCGCACCATGATGCGGTCCTCCCAGGCGAAGCTGACGTTCTCCGCCTCGATCACCTTGCGGCCGGACTGGCCGGCGCTGGAGGCTTCCATCTGCACGCTTCCCTGTCGCTCGCGCCGCTGGGAGCGTTCCTCGCGCATCCGCTTGAGCGCCCGCACCCGACCTTCGTTGCGCGTGCGGCGCGCCTTGATGCCCTGGCGGATCCAGACTTCCTCTTCGGCCAGCTTCTTGTCGAAGCGCTGGTTCTCCAGTTCCTCGGCGTGGGCGCGCTCGGCCACGCGACGCAGGTAGTTCTGCCAGTCGCCCGGCCAGGAAGTGACCTGTCCGCGATCGATCTCGACGATGCGCGTGGCCAGGTTCTGCAGGAAGCGGCGATCATGGGTGACGAAGACCAGGCTGCCGGTAAACTCCTTGAGGAAGCCCTCGAGCCATTCGATCGACTCGATATCGAGGTGGTTGGTCGGCTCGTCGAGCAGCAGCACGTCGGGGCTCTGCACCAGGGCCTGGCCCAGCAACACGCGGCGCTTCATGCCGCCGGAAAGCTCGGCAAAGCGGGCTTCACCGTCGAGCCCGAGATGCTCGAGCACGCGCTCGACCTGCTGGTCGACGTCCCAGCCGCCGGTGGCATCGAGCTTGGCCTGCACGCGCGCGAAGGCGTCGGGATCGAATTCGGCCTCGCTGAGGCGATGGAACTCCGCCAGCAACTCGCCGACATCGCCCAGGCCCTGCGCGATCTGGTCGAAAACGCTGCCCTGGGCCCCGCCCGGCACCTCCTGCGGCAGGGTGGCCACGCGCACGCCGCTGCCCCGGATGATCTCACCGTCGTCGGGCTCGATCTCACCGGCAATCAGCCTGAGCAGGGTCGACTTGCCCGCCCCGTTGCGGCCGACCAGCGCGACGCGCTCGCCGGCGTCGATATCGAGCTCGACCTGTTCGAGCAGCAGCGGGCCGCCGATACTGAAATCGAGTTTGCGAATGGCAACCAGGGACATGGGCAAGGGCCTTGCGGACCGAAGGGGCGAAACGGACCGCCATTGTACGGAATCGACATCCGAATGCATGACTTATCGCCCATGCCACCGCGTTAGGGTTGCAGTAGACTTGCGGGTAGCGATGGCACGCCGGGTCAAGCCGCTATAATCCAGGGCCTGGCGTCGGTTCACGGAGGGAGCAATTGATGATCGAACAGTCCTGGTTCTGGCTGATCCTCGGGGCCCTGCTGGTCCTGTCCGAGTTCTTCGCAACCGGCGTCGTCGCCCTGTTCTTCGGCATCGGCGCGATCCTGGTCGGCGTACTGACGGCCGTGGGGCTGCTCGACAGCCTGCCCGAGCAGGTCATCGTCTTCGCCGTGCTGTCGGTCGGTTCACTGCTGTTCGCCCGCGAAAAGATCCGGGTCTGGTTTCGCGGCAACGTCTCAGACCGCTGGGACGGCGATCGCGACCTGGTCGCCGCGCGCGGCGAGCGCGTGACCGTGACCCGCAGTTTCCGCGAGGGCGTCGGCCAGGTGCGGCTCAGCGGCGCCGAATGGAAGGCCGAATGCGACAGCGGCGAACTCAGCAAGGGAGACACCGCCTGGGTCGTCGGCCATCGCGGCATCACCCTGCTGGTCTCGGCCGAGCGCCCGGACCACGCCCACGATCACGCCGGCTGAGCGTTTTTTCAAGAAACATCACTACAGAGGGATCCTATCGATGGACTTTGCAACCGTTCTTTCACTGATCGTACTGGCGATCGTCATCATCGCGGTGGTCAAGACCGCGCAGATCGTGCCGCAGCGCTCGGCCTACGTGGTCGAACGTCTCGGACGCTTCCACAGCGTACTCGACGCCGGGTTCCATCTGATGATTCCGTTCGTCGATCGGGTCGCTTACAAGCACACGCTCAAGGAAGAAGCGATCGACGTGCCGCAGCAGGCCTGCGTGACCAAGGACAACATTCAGATCCATGTCGACGGCGTGATCTACATGCAGGTCATGGACGCGCGTTCGGCCTCCTACGGCATCGAGGACTATCGCTTCGCCGCCATCCAGCTGGCCCAGACCACCCTGCGTTCGGTGATCGGCAAGACCGACCTGGACAAGAGCTTCGAGGAGCGGGTGATCATCAACGAGAAGGTTGTCGAGGCCCTGTCGGAGGCCGCCGAGCCCTGGGGCATCAAGGTTCTGCGCTACGAGGTCGCCGACATCATCCTGCCCGAGACCATTCGCGACGCGCTGGAAAAGCAGATGCGCGCCGAGCGCGAGCGCCGCGCAACCGTGGCCGAATCCGAAGGCGCCCGCCAGGCCAAGATCAACGTCTCCGAGGGCATGAAGCAGGAGACGATCAATGTCTCCGAGGGCGACATGCAAAAGCAGATCAACGAAGCCAAGGGCCACTCGGAGGAAATCCGCCTGCTCGCAGAAGCGACAGCCGCCGGTATCGAGCGCATCGCCACGGCCATCAACCAGCCCGGCGGCAGCGAGGCGGTAAGCCTGCGCATCGCCGAGCAGTACGTGGGCGAGTTCGGCAAGCTGGCCAAGGAAACCAACACGCTCATTCTGCCGGCCGAACTGTCGGACATCGGCGGCGTCGTGGCGGGCCTGGCCCAGACGCTCAACAAGAGCGTCAAGTCACCGGCCGCCTGAGATCGGCGTCGTTGATCGACGGCCGGCTCAGCCGGTCGTCGCCGGGAACCACTCGTCCTGCGGGTCGCGACAGACGATGAACCAGGGGTTGAGCACGTCCTCGCGGGCGTTGTAGGTCAGGGGCTCGCCGGTTTCGGCATTGACCACCTTGCCGCCGGCGGCTTCCACCACCGCCTGCGCCGCACAGGTGTCCCATTCGCAGGTCGGCCCCAGACGGGGATAGAGATCGGCCGAGCCGTCGGCGACCAGGCACAGCTTGAGCGAGCTGCCCATGGCCACGAACTCGGCCGAGCCCAGCCGCGCCACGAAATCCTCGACCTCGCGCGTATTGTGCGAACGACTGCCGACGACCTGCCAGGGCCGGTCGAACTGCTTCTCGCCGGCCTCGACGCGAACCGGGTCGCGCTCGTCGTCCTGGCGCCAGGCGCCGTCGTCGATCGAGGCGAAGTACCAGCGATCCAGCGCCGGGGCGTAGACCACGCCCAGAACGGGCCTGTGGTCGCGCACCAAAGCCACGTTGACGGTGAATTCGCCGTTGCGCTTGAGAAACTCGCGCGTGCCGTCGAGCGGATCGACGATCCACAGCTCGGCCCACCCTCTACGTTCGGACCAAGGCGCCTGCTTCGATTCCTCCGACAGGATCGGCACGTCGGGAGTGAGTGCCTGCAAGCGCTCGACCAGGATGCGGTTGGCGGCCAGGTCGGCCTCGGTGAGCGGGCTGTGGTCCTCCTTGTCGACGAACTCGGTCGTGGCCGGGTCGTTGTAGACAGTCATGATGGCCTCACCGGCCTCGGCCACGGCCTCGCGCACGCGCGGCAGCAGTTCATTCAATTGCATAAACGTCTCGATTGGTCGATTGATTCGGTTCGGGGCTATCCTTGAAACGCAACGACGCAAAGTAGCGAAAGGCGCGAACTAACCCAGGGAGTAAATTGGGACTCACACTGCGATCCCAAGGCCCGGAGTTCGAGGAACCCGGTCACAAAATCCTGGCGTTCTTTGCCGCCCTGCGTTTCAACGCTCTGGTTTCAATGCTTTTCAAGCCAGGCCGAGAAGTCGGCCCCCAGCTCGGGATGCCTGCGGCCCAGATCGACGGTAGCCTGGAGGAAGCCGAGCTTGGAGCCGCAGTCGTAGTGGCGACCTTCGAACTGGTAGGCATCGACGGCCTGCTCGTCGAGCAAGGTGGCGATGGCGTCGGTAACCTGGATTTCACCGCGGCGGTCCGGGGCGGTGTGCTCGAGCAGCTCGAAGATGCGCGAGCTCAGGACGTAGCGCCCGACGATGGCCAGGTTGGACGGTGCATCCTCCGGCTCGGGCTTTTCGACCACCCCCCGAATGCGGCCGCTGCGGCCGCTGAAGGACTCGACATCGACCACGCCGTAGGAACGCGTCTTCTCGCACGGCACTTCCTCTACGCTGATCACCGAGGCGCCGGTTTCGGCATGATGTCGCACCAGCTGCGCCAACACCGGATCATCGCCGTTGTCGACCAGGTCGTCGGGCAGGATCAGGCCGAAAGCGTCGCCGGGCACCAGCGAGCGAGCACACAACACGGCATGGCCCAGTCCCAGCGCCTGCCGCTGCCTGACGTAGAGGCACTCGACGTCTGCGGGCACGGTGTCGCGTGCCAGCGCGAGCAGCTCCTGCTTGCCGCGCTGCTCGAGCTCCGTTTCCAGCTCGAAGGCCATGTCGAAATGATCGGCGATGGCGTTCTTGGTCCGGCCGGTGACGAACACCAGGCGACGCGCACCGGCAGCGACGGCTTCTTCGACCGCGTACTGGATCAGCGGCTTGTCGACGACCGGCAGCATCTCTTTCGG
>CAZSGS010000080.1:0-3632 GCA_964606365.1 uncultured Wenzhouxiangella sp.
GGGGTACACTAGAGTGCGTTGAGTCGCGACGTTTCGGGCCCCTGGCAACCAGTGTTCAAGAAATTCATTCTCAGCCACCGCCGCCGGATGGCAGCCGGGGAAGGCCGCGTCGCCGCCAGTCATCGCATGCGCGGGTGGCTGCAACGCTCGGGCTGCCTGTCGTTCAAGCGCGAGCCCGTCGCACGCGGCCTCGGAATCGGCCTGCTGATCGGCCTGACCCCGACTGTCGGGCTGCAGACCATGCTCATGCTGGCCGGCTGCCTGCTGGTGCGCGGCAATTTTCCGGCCGCCTTTGCCATTTCCTGGGTCAGCAATCCACTGACCCTGCCGCCGATGATCTACGCCTACCACGAGCTTGGCAAATGGCTCTTCGGATCCTGGGCGCGGACCCTTTTCAAGGGTTCCGATGCGGTCGACGATGCCCTGATCGCGGTGCTGAGCACCGCCCTGGGTACGGCCCTGATCGCCATTCCGATCGCGCTGCTCGGCTACTTCGCTTCGCTGGGCATCTCCGAGGTGTGGCAGCGGCGTCGGCACCACGCCCGCGAGATGCGCCGCGAAGCGGCCCGCCGCAGGCGGGAATCCTGAGCGATCGCCGGAAGCGGGCGCAGTTTGCGGGTAGAGCTGTCGCAGGTACCGCCCAGCCCGAAGCTGACGTCCCCGATACGGGCCGACGGGTCCACGCCAAGCGCCGGCATGGTACTGGCTGCCAGGGCGAGGGCGCCCGCCGCGTCCAGGGATCGCCCCCTCAGGCCCGGGCCGAGCGGAAGAACATCAGGTAGACAAGACGCCCGTCTTCGATCGAACTGCCGAACGACTCACCAGCGGTATGCCAGAGCCACGGTCTCAGCAGGATCAGGCGGTTGAACCGCATCGGCACGCGCATTGTCATCTCCCACTTCGAATCGTCGAGAGAATCGCGATCCAGCAAATCCGCAACCCACTGATGTGCTGAACTCACACCAAAGCGCTGCATCGCCTCCTGGTCGTCATAGGGCGCGCGCTCGGTGCCGGTTTCGATGTGACGGAAGAACTCCGTTCCACCGCGGCAGTCTTCGGGCTTGCTCAGGTAGAGTATGCCCGACCAGTGCGACGCGTCGACGTGCACCTTGGCCTTGCCGACATCCGAAGCGAGGGCGATGCGACACTTCCCGTGGGCCTGGTCCTTGTCCATGGGGAGCAGCGGCTCGCCCACCAGTCTCGAGACCTCCTCGGTCAAGCCTTCCAGCTTGAGTCGCTGCACCGAATTCCGACCGGGATACGGTCCCTGCTCCTGCGGATAAGTGAGCTTCATGGCGGCTTCGCGCAGCGCCTGCGCGTTGCTGAAGAAATCATCGACGACAATGAGTGATGTGGGCATAGAGACGGAATCCTGCTTCTTCGAGAGTATCGCGACCAGTCTAATCGTCCGTTTTCGACAAGTGAACCGTGACGGCCGACCAATGTGTCGGACGGCCCGGTGCACTACACTGCAATGATGTCTCGATCGGTCGAAAGCCAGCTTGCCCTCGATGCCACCCGCCGATGGCTGGAAAACGTCGTGATCGGGCTGAACTTGTGCCCGTTCGCCGGCGCGCCGTGGCGCCAGGGCCGAATCCGCTTCGAGGTCAGCGAGGCGACCACCCAGCAGCAGCTGGCCGAGGATCTGAGCGACGAATTGCTGGCGCTTCAGGCGTCGGATCCGGCCGAGCGCGAAACCACGCTGCTGATCCACCCGCGGGTACTGGGCGACTTTCTCGACTACAACGACTTTCTCGACGTTGCCGATCGGCTACTGGTGGGCCTCGAACTCGACGGAACGATCCAGGTTGCCAGCTTTCATCCCGACTACCGCTTCGCCGACAGCCAACCCTCCGATGCGGCAAACTGCACCAACCGATCGCCCTACCCCATGCTGCACCTGCTGCGCGAATCCAGCATCGAAGCGGCCACGGCCGGCATGGCCGACCCCGATACAATCTTCGAACGCAATATCAGGACGCTGCGCCACTTGGGCGTGGACGGCTGGACGGACTTGATGAACCGCTCTTGACCTGCCTCGGGGTCAGGGTTTCTTTCGGGATTTGAACTGAGCCTTGCGCTCGGCGCGCGTACGAGCCGGCCGCACCATTCGGGGCTGGCCCGGTTCATCCGGCTTCTTCCCGCCACGCTCCGTCCTGTCGTCGGGCGACTTCTTCCTGTCGAACGTCTTGCCCTTGCCGGCCGGCTTCCCCTTTCCTTTCCGGCCGGGCCGGTCGAACGGCTTACCGGCGCCTGAATCGGGCCGACCGGATGCGCCGGGTTGAGGCGCGGACCGGCCCGGGGCGCCCGTATCCCTGGTGATTCGTAGCGGCTGGCTGGCGACGCGCACGCCGCGAAGGTGCTCGAGCGTGGTCGCGGCCAGGTCGGCGGGAAGATCGACGATGCTGAAATCGTGCTGGATGTTGATCCGACCGATCTGGCTGGCATCGAGGCCGGCCTCGTTGGCGATGGCGCCGACGATATTGCCGGGTTTCGCGCCGTGGCTCGCGCCGACTTCGATGCGGTAGCTGGCCAGATCCTCGTCACCGCCCGATCGTGACCTGATTTCGCGGCCCGAATGCGCCTTGTGCGCCCGACCCTCGCGCGAAGGGGGGGGATCGTCGAAGGTGACCGGCGCACGGTCTTCACCCGGTGTACTGGCGTTGCCGCGAGCGATCAACGCCAGCGCGGCGGCGAGGTCTTCGATGGGAACCTCCAGCGCGTCCAGCGTCTGCTGCACGGTTTCGCGCCCCGAATCCAACTCGTCGCTTTCCAGCGCGGCCTTGATCCTGGCCTGAAACCGGATCAGGCGCTGGGCGTTGACGTCGCCGACGGTCGGCAGCGTCATGGCCTCGATCGACTGGCGCGTCGCGCGCTCGATCGCCCGCAGCATGCCGCGCTCGCGCGGCGCCACGAACAGGATCGCCTCGCCCGACCTTCCGGCGCGACCCGTGCGGCCGATCCGGTGCACGTAGGCTTCGGTATCGTGCGGAATATCGTAATTGACGACGTGGCTGATGCGTTCGACGTCGAGGCCGCGGGCGGCAACGTCGGTGGCCGCCAGGATGTCGACCTCGCCGCGTTTGAGCCGCTCGACGATCTGCTCGCGGTTCTTCTGCGGCACGTCACCGTTCAATGCAGCAGCCGAAAAACCGCGCGCCTCCAGGCGCTGGGCGAGCTGCTCGGTTGCGATACGCGTGCGGGCGAAAACGATCATCGCATCGAACGCCTCGACTTCCAGGATGCGCGTCAGCGCGTCGAGCTTGTGCACGCCGCTGACCACCCAGTAACGCTGCCGGATGTTGGCGGCGGTGGTGGTCTTCGCCTGGATCGTGATGTGCTCGGCCTCGACCATGTGGCGTTCGGCGATTCGCCGGATCGGGTTCGGCATGGTCGCCGAAAAAAGCGCCTTCTGGCAGCTCGCCGGGATACGCTCCATGACATCGCGCACATCGTCGATGAACCCCATGCGCAGCATTTCATCGGCTTCGTCGAGAACCAGGGTCTGGAGTTGATCGATCTTGAGCGTGCCCTTGCCCAGGTGGTCGATGATGCGACCCGGCGTGCCGACGACCACGTCGGGCCCGCGTTTGAGCCCGTTGAGCTGCGGCGCATAGGCCTGGCCGCCGTAG
>CAZSGS010000080.1:3642-9193 GCA_964606365.1 uncultured Wenzhouxiangella sp.
CAGGCCGCTGGCATAGCGATGGAATGCTTCGGCAACCTGGATTGCCAACTCGCGGGTCGGCGTCAGCACCAGCGCCGCCGGGCGGGCCTGACCGGGTTTCAATCGGGCCAGGATGGGCAGTGCGAACGCGGCCGTCTTGCCGGTGCCGGTCTGGGCCTGGCCCAGCACGTCGCTTCCGGCCAGCAGGGCTGGAATGGTCCTGGCCTGGATCGGCGACGGGGCCTCGTAGCCGAGCTCCTCGAGCGTGGCGAGAAGGGCTTCGGGTAGACCCAGTGCATCGAAGCCAGGATCGGGTGTGTTTGAATCGGACATGGTTCAGAACTTCTACACAATCGGTCATGATACCGGTTACCAGGGCATTCACAAATCTTGCCGCAATCTCAGCTTCGGGCGCCGCGTTCTCGCGCTGTTGATGCGCGGGCGCTACACTCGAGGGAATTTCACGGGAACACGCCAATGCCGCTCGGACGTCCCCTGGCCACTGCGGGCCTGCTCACCCTGTTCCTGCTCGCCGGCGGCTGCGCGGGCTTTCCGAAACCGGGCGACGACCTGCGATTCGACGACGGCCTGAGCGCCGAGCAGTGGTTCGAGCGCGTGATGCATGCCCACGGCGGCGATCTCTCCAACGATTCCCGCGACTTCAACCTGGCGATGACCGGCGAGTGGTCATCGATGATCCAGCGGATCCAGCCCCTGGTCACCGACGCCGACTACCGGGAATCCGCCGAAGAGCGCTACCGCCCCGCTGACAAGCTCTACGTCATCCGTCACGAAGGCCCGGCAGGCATCAAGACCGTCTGGCGCCGCGGCCGGGACATCCGGGTCTGGTACGACGGCGAAGCCGTGGAGGATCCGGATGTACTGGCCGCCACCGCCATGACCACCGACGCCTTCGAGCTGTTCCACTTCGGGCCGTCCTTTCTGGCCCGCCGCGGCGCCGGCATGACGCGGCTGGAGGCCGGCACCGAGGACGGCAAGCGCTACCCGCGGATCCTGTTCACCATCGAACCGGGCTTCGGCCGGGCCGAGCGCGACCAGGTCGTTGCCTGGATCGATCCGGACAGCCACCGCCTGTTTCGCGTGCACATCACGCTCAATGGATTCGAGACCACGCAGGGCGCTCACGTGGACACGACCATGACCGAATACGAGGAGCAAGGCGGCTACTGGTTTCCGACAAACTTCGAAGAACGCGTCCGCGGCCCCATTCGCATCCACGCCCACGACTGGCGAATCACCGGCCGCGACCTCGATCGCGGCTGGCGCGGGGGAGATGTCGAAGGGCCGGAATTCGGCGGAGCGGCCGCCCGGCCTGCGGGACCACGTCCGAATGCTTCAGAGTAGACCGCGGTTCCTGCTTGAACCAGCGACACCTTGCCTTATTGCTTCTGCGCCGGCCAGCTCTTGAAAGGATGTCGGGACAAATACGCGTTGAAGTAGCGCTCGTCACCGCTGACTTCCGGACCCACCCAACTCGGTAACTCGACCGATTGGTCCACGCGGCCGAGCTCCACTTCAGCGAGCACGAGCCCGGCGTTCGCGCCTTCGAACACGTCCACCTCCCAGACCTGGCCGCCATATTCGACCCGGTACCGGGTCTTGGCAATCGGCGTGTCCATGCAGAGTTCGTCGAGCATCTCGCGCGCGTCCCGCCGGGGAATGTCGAACTCGTACTCACTGCGCGAGATCCCTTTGCTCGTGCCCTTGATCGTGAGCTTTGCCGCCCCGGCGGTCAGGCGCACCCGCACGGTGCGAGCCTCGTGCACACACAAATAACCCTGGCTCATCGCGGTACCCGAATCGGCTTCCTCGCGCCAGGCATCGCCGGTCACCAGGAACTTGCGCTCGATTTCCGTAGCCATGGGCCTGTCACTCGTCAACACTCGGCGATGCAAGGTACCACTCGGCCACGGCCTTGTCATACGCGGAGAAGGCCGCGAAGCGCCCGATTTTGCTTTTGCCGCAGCCTCGGGTAGCATCTTTGTCGGCGTTGGTCGAGGCGAAACCCCGAATACCGAACCACCGAACCACCGGACCCAAGGAGCAGAATCATGATGCGTCTTTCGAACGTGCTTGCGTGCATGGCTTTGATGAGCCTCCTCGCCTCGGCGGCGGCGGAGAACCGCCCCGCGGCGACCGAATGGCAAGAGCCGCCCCGGGACATCCTCGACGTGCTGCACGCTCCGCAGCAACCGCGGGTGACGAGCGCGCCCTCGGGCGAACACCTGATCATCACCGACCCGGTGCTCTACCCGCCCCTGGCCGAGCTGGCGGCTCCGATGCACAAGCTCGCCGGCGTGCGGGTCAACCCGAAGCTCAACGCCGTCCACGGCCGAAACGGCAGTACCTCACCCCGACTGGTCCGGGTGGCGGACGGCGCCACAACACCCCTCGAACTGCCCGCCGGCGCCGAGGTCCACGATGTCGTCTGGACCGCCGACGGCCGGCGTTTCGCGCTCGCCGTTGCCGTTTCCGACCACATCGGCCTGTGGGTCGGCTCGGTCGAGGGTGAACTCGCTCGCATCGAGGGGGTGGCGCTCAACCCGCTGCTCGGAAAAGCGGTCAGCTGGCTGCCCGACCAGCAGCGGCTGCTGGTGCGCCGGATCCCGGATCGGGGACCGGCTCCCGAACCGCCGGCCATTCCGTCCGGGCCGGAAGTGCTCGAGGGTGAAGACGCCGAGGCCCGTTCCACGTACGAGGCGCGCAATCTCCTGGAGACCGCGTACGACGATGCGCTGTTCGAACACTACATGACCTCCGAACTGGTGCTCATCGAACCCGATGAGGGCGACATCGAGCGAATCGGCGACCCGGCCCCGTATTCCGCGGCCAGCTTCTCCCCCGACGGAAACTTCTTGCTGGTCGAGTATCTCGTCGGCCCCTGGTCGCACGAGGTCGCGTGGTGGCGCTTCGCCCATGCTGTCGAGATATGGGACGACGCGGGCGAGAGGGTGGCCACGGTAGCGGAGCTGCCGGTAGCCGACCAGGTACCCACACACGGCGTTCCCGAGGGCCCGCGCGACTTCGAATGGCGATCCACCGCAGCGCATACCCTCTACTGGACGGAAGCCCTCGACGGCGGCGATCCGATGGCCGAGGTCGAACACCGCGACAGGCTCATGCGTCTCAAGGCGCCGTTCGACGGCGAGGCGGAGGAGATATTCCGCGCCGATCACCGGATCATGGCCTCCGGCTGGGGGGCGAAGGACGGCACCCTAATGCTCGCGCAGTACGAGCGGATGGAGCGCTGGCTCTACGTGTGGTTACTCGACGTCGACGAGGGCACATCCCGTCTGTGGTACGACCGCGATATCGGCGACCGCTACGGCGATCCCGGCTTTCCCGTCTTCCGGCCGCTGCCCAGCGGCCACCAGGTAATGCGCCAGCAAGGCGAAAACGTGTACTTTCGCGGCAACGGCGCCACGGTCGACGGCGACCGCCCCTTCCTCGACCGGCGCAACCTCGAAACCGGCGAGACCGAACGGCTTTTCCGCAGCGACCGCGATCGCTACGAATTCTTCGTCGAGTTCGTCGGCGACGGTGAACGGTTCGTATTTCGCTCGGAGTCGCCCACGGACGCCCCCAACTACTACGTCGCGACGCTCGAAGAACGCGTCGAATCCGACGAAGGCGAGCCCGATCGGCGCCACAGCCGCCGGCCGATCACCGACTTCACCGATCCCACCCCGCAGTTGCGGAAGATCGAGAAGCGGATCGTGCAATATGAACGCGCCGACGGCGTGCCGCTGAGCTTCCATCTCCACCTGCCGCCGGACTACGAAGAAGGCGAGCGGCTGCCAACCGTGGTCTACGCCTATCCGCAGGAGTACTCGGGCGCTTCGACGGCGGGCCAGGTGCGCGGCTCGACGCAGCGGTTCAGCCGTTTCTGGGGCGCCTCGCACCTCTACTTCCTGCTGCGCGGTTACGCCGTACTCGACAACACGGCCATGCCGATGATCGGCGATCCCGAGACCGTCTACGACAGCTTCGTCGACCAGCTCGTCGACGACGCCGAGGCGGCCGTGGACAAGGCGGTCGACATGGGCATCGCCGATGAGGAACGCATCGGCGTCATCGGTCACAGTCACGGCGGCCTGATGGTGGCCAATCTGCTCGCGCACACCGACCTGTTCCGCGCCGGCATCGCGCGCAGCGGCTCCTACAACAAGACCAACCAGCCGTTCGGCTTCCAGTCCGAGCGCCGCACGCTCTTCGAGGCCCGCGAGGCCTATATCAAGCTTTCACCGACGTTCTTTGCCGATCAGGTGAACGAACCGGTGCTGGTCATCCACGGCAAGGACGATTCGAACCCGGGCACGCTGACCTACCAGAGCGAAGTCTTCTTCGAGGCGGTTCGCGGATCGGGCGGAACGGCCAGGCTGGTCCTGCTGCCCCACGAAGACCACGGCTACCGTGCACGCGAGAGCATCGAGCACGTCCTTTGGGAACAGCTCGAGTGGTTCGATACGCACGTCAAGAACGCGCGGTGACCGCCGCGCCCAAGACCCCGGGCCGTGCGGCGTTTGCCGCAACGGTCATCGCGGGGTCAGGGCGAAACTCAGGAGCCAGCGGCTCCCTTGTTCGATCCTCGACACTTGGTGCTGGTACAGGTCCGGCCGGAACAGAATCAATCGACCGAACAGGTTGAAGATGTTTCTCTCGCAGATGAACTCGCCACCGGCCCCGGGCTTGATCAGTACACAGTTGAGTTTGTACAGCCGGCCCTCGGACACCATGTCCACGTGCGGCACGATCCTGTGGCCGGTCGAGTACCGGACCAGGTAAATGCTCAGGTACCTGGACTGGAGAAGGACCCGGTTCTTGACTTTTCCCGGCATGGGGCGCTCGTTCATTCGTCGGTGCCGACCATCATGAGCCACCGACGTGGCAATGTGAAGGGGCCGGCTGGACGTTCCGAACCGGGTTCGGTAGCGCTTCGCCGCCGGGCCGGCGCGAAAGCGACGCCGGGTCCAGTCTTCTTCGGTTTCCCGCAGCGTTGATTCGAATCACGTTAGGCTTCCGGTCATGACAAAGCGCAGCAGTTCAGCAAGCGCCGCTCGCGGCGGCATTCCACCCCTCGACCCCGCCCGGGTCGAGCTCATCGAACAGGCCGGTGGACGAATCGCGCCACTCGACCCGATCGGGGCCGAAGTGCATGATATCGACCTGCGCGCCCCGACCCCGCCGCCGTCCGAGGTGCGCGAGGCGCTCGAGCGCGAAATGGCCAATCGCGGATTCATCGTATTCAGGAATGATCAAGCGCTCGAGGTCGACGATTTCCTTCGGGCGAGCGCCTGGTGGGGCGGGCGGGAACTGCTCAGCACGCACGGCGTGCACCCGGCCACGCCCGGCGGCAACCGGCACATCTTTCGCCTGTCCAACGACCCCCGGCACGGCATTCCCGGCGTGGGGCCCCAGTGGCACAACGACGGCAGCTTCAATGCGGCTCCATTCTCCCACTCCGGCTACCACATCATCCGGCCGGCCGAGAAAGGCGGCGGCACCTACTTCGCCCACCAGGGCGCCGCGTTCGACGCGCTGCCGGCGCAGC
>CAZSGS010000081.1:0-1499 GCA_964606365.1 uncultured Wenzhouxiangella sp.
CGGGGCGATAGGCCCTGCCGTCGGGCATGTTCTCGACCGCGGCGACCACGCCTTCGACATTCATCGGCAGTTTCAGCCGCGCCACGGCTTCAATCGCGCCGATGGTGGCGGCCGCTCCGCCCATGTCGAACTTCATCTGCTCCATCATGTCGCGCGGTTTGATCGAGATGCCGCCGGTGTCGAAGGTTACGCCCTTGCCGACCATGGCCAGCGGTGCGTCGCCCGACTTGCCGCCCGTCCAGCTCAGCCGGATCAGGCGAGGGCGATTGACGCTGCCGTCGGCGACCGCCATGAGGGCGTTCATGCCGAGCGAGCGCATTTCGTCTTCTTCGAGGATTTCGACCTCGAGGCCGTCGTGTTCGGCAGCCATCTTCTCGGCCGTTTCGGCCAGGTAGGCCGGGGTGCAGATGTTGGGCGGCAGGTCGGCCAGGTCGCGCGCGCGCTGCACGCCCGCGGCGATGGCCGAGGCCACTGCCAGCCGTTGCTCGACCCCGTCGCCGGCCGGAAAGCTCACCGTATCGATCGGGGGCGGTGCGTCGTCCTTGGGTTTCTTGGTGGCCGAGTAGACGTAGTTGGCGTAGGCCAGGGCGATACCGGCCTGGCGCACTTTCCAGTCGTCGCCACGGTCGTTGACTTCGTGTTCGGTCAGCAGGCAGTGTGCGCTGGTGGCGCGCGATTGCCTCAACGCCTTGCCGGCGGCCTTGAGGGCCTTGTCGAAGGCCACGCCGTCGAGCTTGTCGCGCTTGCCGAGGCCGACCACGAGCAGGCGATGCGCGGCGATGCCGGGAACCGCGTGCAACAGCAGGGTTTGTCCCGTCTTGCCCGGCAGGTCGCCGCTGTCTCGCAGGCGCGAGATCAGGCCGTCGCTGGCGCTGTCGATATCGGCCAGGGCGCCGCTGAGGCCGTTGTCGGCCAGCCCGGCGATCAGGCAATCGGTCTCGACCGCCGTGGCGGCGGAGTCGGTGGTTGTAAACTGCATATCGCTTCGCTTCCCGTTTTCATCTGCATGATAATGACAGCCTGTCATTGTAACCCTCGAAGGCGACCGCCTGAATGCTGATCCTCCAGCGCTACGTTCTGAAGCAGGGCCTGCTCGCCAGCGTGCTGAGCCTGTTCGTGTTTCTCGCCGTGGTCAGCGCCCTGTTTCTGGCCGAACTGCTGGGCGAGGCGGCCCAGGGCGAACTGCCCGGCGGCAGCGTGTTGCTGATGCTGGCCTTGCGGTTGCCCGAGGCGATCATGCTGGTCGGACCGCTGGCGCTGCTGACGGGGCTGTTGATGACAATCGGGCGCCTGCAGGAAGAAAGCGAGCTGGTCGTGATGCGAAGCGGTGGCCTGGCCTACCGGCGGCTCTTGCGACCGATCATCGTTGCGGCGGTCCTTTGGGCGGGCGGTCTGTTGCTGGTTTCGGGGTGGGTATCGCCCATGGCCGTCGACCGGTCGGCCACGCTGCTGGCCGATGCGGCGCGCAACGCCATGGTTGCCGGCTTGCGGCCGGGGCA
>CAZSGS010000081.1:1509-9155 GCA_964606365.1 uncultured Wenzhouxiangella sp.
TTTTATTCGGTGTGCCAGATCCTGTAGCTCGGATTCGATCGACTCAACCAGGGGCGGACCACCGTTTACGTCGGCGGCATCGACCGCGGAAGTGACGAGCTGCGCGATGTCTTCATCCAGCATATGGAAGACGGCAGCACGCAGCTTCTGTCGGCAAGCCGGGGGCGCTTGTGGTTGCCGGGCGAGGATGAGGGGCGGTACCTGCTCCTGCGCGATGGCTACCAGGTTCAGCACGATTCCAAGCGGCTACGGGGCGCGGTTCGGGAGATGCGGTTCGCGCGCAACGAACTGCGGCTCCCCGCGCCGGAGGACATGGCCGTCGAAAGCGAGGCGTCGTATCGCCTTCCGGATCTCTGGCAGGCCGAGTCGCCGGCCGAGCGAAGAGAGTGGCACTGGCGCCTGGCCGCCCCGATGGCGGGGCTGCTGCTGGGCCTGCTGGCGCTGCCGTTGTCCACCCGCAAGCCCAGGCAGGGGCGGCACGCCAGCGTGGTGGCCGCGCTCGTGCTATATCTGGTCTACAGCAATGCGGTTCACGGCGGGCTCATCCTGATGGAGCAGCACGATGCCATGCGTGGCCCCGGACTCTGGCCGGTTCACGGCGTGCTGGCGCTGCTGTTGGCGCTGCTCTTCTGGCGCCACTGGAGGTCATGGTGATCGCGGGTATTCTGGGTCGCTACGTCAGCCGCACGGTGCTGGTCTGGGTCCTGATCGTCGCGGTCTTGCTGGTCGGTCTCTACACGCTCATCGAACTGGTGCGCCAGGCGCAGGACCTGACCCGCGACTACGGCCCCGTGGAAATGCTGGCGTTCATTGCCCAGACGACCCTCAGCCGCCTCTACGATATCTTTCCGTTTGCCGCGCTGATCGGCACCATGCTCGGGCTCGGCGGGCTGGCCGGCACCAACGAACTCGTGGCCATGCGCGCGGCCGGCTACGATCGCGGCCGGGTTCTGGCCAGCGTGATGCTCGCGGTCGGCGCGTGCCTGCTCGTGCTGTTCCTCGTGGCGGAGTTCGTGATTCCGGGCCTGGAGGCGCGCGCCAGCGCCCAGCGCGACCAGCTTCGAAGCGGCCAGGTGAACCTCGGCCGCTACGGCGCGCTATGGCTCAGGGATGGCGGCATGATGATCCGGATCGGTTACTCGGCCTGGTCGGACGACAACCAGCCGGAGTTCGGCGATGTGCTGATCTATCGTCTCGACGAGGGCATGCAGCCCGCGAGGGTCCTGCACGCTGCTTCGGCAACGCACACCGGAGACGCCTGGCAGATGCGCCACGTGGCCGAGCGGGGTGTTTTCGACGGGCGTCAGTCCCGTCGCGAGCGCTCCATGACGCTCGACTCCACGCTCGGCTACGACCTGTTTGCCTCGGCGGTCAGCAAGCCGCGCATGCTCGCGATTGCCGATCTGCTGGGGATGATCGCCTTGCTCGATGCCAATGAACTCGATACCGGGCGCTATCGTCAGGCGTTGTGGAACCGGGTCTTTTTCCCGCTCAACGTTCTGGCGATGATCCTGATCAGCCTGCCGTTCGCGTTTCGAGGGGGGCGGCAGGGCGGCCGCGGCCTGAGTATCTTCGCCGGGCTGTCCCTGGGCCTGATGTTTTTCGTGATCAGTCGCCTGATTCGCGGCACGGCCATGCTCTGGCCCGGACCGCTGTGGCTGCTGATGATCCTGCCCGCGCTGTTCTTCGGCGCCCTGGGGCTGGTTCTATTGAGGCGCCTCTAGTCATGGTTGGCAGATACTCAGAGCTTCGCAGCCGGTCACCGGCTGCGTTGCTGCGCCCTGGGTTCTACGACCAGTCGCGTGGAACTGGCCAGGTCGTGCCAGGTGCGGCGGCGCGGTTCGAACAGGCTCCAGAGAAAACCGAGCCCCGCCGGGGCCGCGGCAACCGCCGCGGCGAAGAAACGCAGCGCGGACCGGGCCCAGCCGATCTTGCGGCCGTCCGCGGTGATCAGCCGGATGCGCCAGGCGCGCATGCCGACGGTCTGCCCGCCCATTCGCCAGCACACGGCGAAGTAAGCCCAGCAGACGAACACCAGGTAGACTTGGAACCAGAGCGTCCCCGGGCGGATCTCGGAACCATACGGGATGATCAGGGCCGCCGCGGCAACCATGAGCACTGCGGCGACCAGGAGCGAATCGTAAACCATTGATGCCAGACGGCGAAGCAAGCCGCACGCGGGGAGTTGGTCGGTACGTATTGCCGGACTGGAGAGCGATTTTTCGGTCACGGGATTTGACGTCGGGCCTGGATACGGGTAGGTTCCGCATTCCGGCAATTCGGTGCGGGTCGCGTTCGCCCATCGTCTTTCATTTCGATGGAGTGCGCGGTATTCTAGATGGATTGCCGGTCAAGGCCAATGCCAAGACATTTGCAAAGCCACGAATTTCAAGCATAGCGGATACGACAATGCCACAACATTCAACCCCTGTTTCATGCCTGCTGGTGCTGGGTTCCGGGCTGTTGCTCGGCACCTTCGCCGTAAACGCGCAGGTACTCGACCGCAGCATCGACGCCGAGAACCAGATCACGCGTCAGGCTGCCCAGACCCAAGAGCGCATCAACGAGCTCGACGAGGAGACGCAGCAGCTGATCAGCGAGTATCGGCAGGTGCTCGCCGAAACCGAGAGTCTCCAGCGTTACAACGAGCAGATGCAGGCCGTGGTCGACAATCAGGAAGAAGAGATTGTTTCGATCAACGACCAGCTCGAGGGTCTGGAGCAGACCAATCGCGAGGTCGTGCCGTTGATGATCGAGATGGCCGAAACGCTCGAGCAGCTGGTCCGGGCGGATGTTCCTTTCCGCCTCGACGAGCGCATCGAACGTGCCGAGACTGTGGTCGATACCCTGGATCGGTCGGATATCACGAACTCGGAGAAATTCCGCCTCATCATCGAAGCCTATCAGGCCGAGTTGGAATACGGCCGGACGATGGAGTCTTACCGCGGCGCGCTGCCCGACGGACAGCAGGTAGAGTTCCTGCGTGTCGGTCGCACCCTGGTGTTCTGGCAGTCGCTGGATGGCAACACCACGGGCTGGTGGAATCCCAACAGTCGCCAGTTCGAGCAGCTCGACGATAGCTACCGGCTGCCCGTCAGCGACGGTCTGGCCATCGCCAGGAACCAGGTCGCGCCCGACCTGATTCGCCTGCCCGTGCCCGCCCCGGAGAGTGAATGATGACCAAGAATAGAGTTCTAATCGCACTGCTGGCGCTGGCGATGCCGTTTTCGGCCAGTGCACAGGAAACCCTTGACGAACTGCTGGAGCAGGTGCAGGAAGCTGCTCAGGAAGAGCGGCGCATCGACCAGCAGCGCCTGCAGGAGTTCATCGACGATCGCGACAATCAGCGGCAGCTGCTGGAACAGGCACGCGCTGAATTGCGAGCCGAGGAGGAGCGTTCCGACCGGCTTCAGAACGATTTCGACCAGAACGAAGCAGAGCTGGTCGAGCTCGAGACCACCCTGGATGAACGCATGGGCAATCTGGGCGAACTGTTCGGTGTTGTCCGCCAGGTAGCCGGCGACATGCGCGGTAACCTTCAGGAGTCGATGGTCAGTGCCCAGTTGTCGGGTCGCTCGGAGTTCTTTGCCAATCTGGCGGAGGCGCGCGAGCTGCCCACGGTCAGTGAACTACGGCAGATGTGGTACGAAATGGTGCGCGAGATCACCGAGTCCGGCAAGGTCGTCGAATTCACTTCTGACGTCGTCAACGCCGACGGCGAGAAGGAAGAAGACCGCCAGGTCGTTCGTGTGGGCGTGTTCAACGTCGTTTCCAACGGCAAGTTCCTTCAGTGGGACGGCGATCAGGGCCTGCTCGTGGAGCTGCCGCGACAGCCGCCCGGCCGCTTCCAGAGCATGGCGCAGGATCTCCAGGACGCTTCCGGAGAAGAGGTCGTCGATATGGCCATCGACGGCACGCGAGGCGCCATCCTGGCGCAGGTCGTTCGCGCGCCGACCCTGGCCGAACGCGTCCGGCAGGGCGGAGAAGTTGGCATGGTCATCATCGCGCTGGGTATCTTCGGTGTGTTGTTCGCCCTGTGGCGCGGCGCCGTCCTGGCCATCAAGGGCAACGCCATCAAGCGTCAGCTCAAGCGCGAGGAGGCCGACGAGGGCAATGCCCTGGGTCGCGTGTTGAAGGTCTACCAGGACAACCCGGATCAGGATGTCGAGACGCTCGAGCTCAAGCTCGACGAGGCGATCCTGCGCGAAACCGCGCCGCTGGAGTCGGGCTTGCCGATCATCAAGGTTCTCTACGTGGTCGCGCCGCTGATCGGTCTTCTGGGCACGGTCGTCGGCATGATCGTCACCTTCCAGCAGATCACGCTGTTCGGTACGGGCGATCCGCGCATGATGGCCGGCGGTATCTCGATGGCGCTGATCACCACGGTGCTGGGCCTGACGGTAGCCATTCCGTTGACGATTATTCACAGTCTGCTGCAAAGCCGCAGCCGTTCGCTGATCCAGATCCTGGAAGAGCAATCGGCCGGCATCATTGCACGACTCGCAGAGCGTCGCCATGGTAGCGCTAGCTAGTTTCTTCGAATCAATCCGGGCCTTCATCGAGCTCGGCGGGGACGTCCTCTGGGCGATCCTCGTCGTGCTCCTGATGATGTGGACCCTGATTCTGGAGCGCTTCTGGTACTACTTCCGCGTCCTGCCCTCGCGTCGACAGGAAATTCTCGACCTGTGGCGGGAGCGTAAGGATCACCAGTCCTGGCATGCCAGCCGCATCCGGGAAGAGTTGATCAGCCAGCTGTCGGTGGAGATGAGGGGTAATATCCGGACCATCCAGACACTGATTGCCGTTTGCCCGTTGCTCGGGCTTCTCGGAACGGTAACCGGCATGGTGGCGGTCTTCGTTGTCATGGCCTTTTTCGGCACGGGCAATGCCCGCGCCATGGCCGCCGGCGTCTCGCAGGCCACCATCCCCACCATGTCGGGCATGGTCGCTGCCCTGTCAGGGCTCTACTTCGGCTCCTTTCTCGAGCGCAAGGCCGAGATCGAGACTGAACGTCTCGAGGACTTGCTCCGGTACGACTGACTTCACCATCGGCGTCGCAAACAGGCTTAATAGAACATGGCACGCAGACACGCAACCAAGGATGAGCCCGAGATCAACATCACCCCGATGTTGGATATCGTATTCATCATGCTGATCTTTTTCATCGTCACGACCTCGTTCATCCGCGAAACCGGGGTCGAGGTCAACAAGCCCACGGCATTGACCGCGGAACCAAGGCCCCAGGGCAATGTTCTAATTGCCATAAGGGATGACGACGAGATATGGATGAACAAGAAACAGGTCGAAATCCACGAAGTACGACCCGAAGTCGAGCGCGCCAAGGCAGAGAACCCCGAGTCGGCGGTTGTGCTGATCGCCGACCGCAGTTCGAGAACAGGCATGCTCGTTGAAGTCATGGATCAGGTTCAGGCAGCCGGCATCAGCCGAATCTCGGTCTCTGCCGAGCCGGAAGGCGGGAGGTAATCATGGGTGCCGGAATTCGATATGCGGTTGCCGTCGTCCTGGCCATCGTGGTCACGCTGGTAACGTTTTACGTCATGCACATGCTGATCTCCGGTACCAGCGGGGATCGGGAAGACCTGGAGCCGCCGCCGGGTATTCGCTTCGGTCCCGTGGAGATCGACGAAACGGTTGAAAGGCGCGACCGCCGCCGTCCGCCGCCGCCGCCGCCGCCCGAAGAGCCGCCGCCGCCGCCGGATATGGAGATCGCGGAGATGGAGCAGCAGGTTCAGGAGATGCCGGATATGGATATGCCCGATCTCGATCTTTCGATGTCGGGGTCCGGACCCTTTCTGGGCAACATGAGCCAGGGTGATCGCAACGCGGAAGGCGACGTCGTGCCGCTGGTGCGTATTCAGCCCCAGTACCCGCGCGATGCCGCCGTATCGCAGATTGAAGGCTACGTGACCATTCGGTTCACGATCGACACGACGGGTTCGGTTCGCTCGCCGCGGGTGATCGATTCCAAGCCGCCGCGCGTATTCGACCGTGCGGCGATTCGCGCCATCCTGCGTTGGAAGTTCAAGCCGCGCGTCGTCGACGGTCAGGCCGTAGAGCGCCAGGCGACCCAGACTATCGACTTCAACCTGGACGAGTAATGATGAAAGTTGCCAAGCTTCTTCTGTTGAGCGCGCTTCCGATTCTTTCGGTCCAGGCGCTGGCTCAGGAACAGGTGGCCGGTTACGAGTGCGGCGTCGAACGCGACGTCTCCGCTGGCGCGCTGACCGAGAGAACCTACAATCGACTCAGTGACATCTACGAGCTGATCGGTGAAGACGAGTACGACGAGGCCTTTCCTCAGCTGCAGGCGCTGCTCGAGGGCAGCCGCACCGACGAATACGCTCGCGCCACGATCCTGCAGGCGATGGGCTTCGTGCGCTCGCAGCAAGAGGAGTACGCCGAGGCCATCGACTACTTCCGGGATGCCATCGAGCTCAACAAGCTGCCCAACAACCAGCACTTCGAGATGATTCTCCAGATCGCTCAGCTTCTCTACACCATGGAGCGCTACCAGGATGCCCTGGATCAACTCGATATCTGGTTCTGCGTCACGCCGGATACCCAGGAAGACCAGAAAGACAACATCAACGTCTGGGTCATGAAGGCCAGTATTCACGCCCAGATCGAAGAGTTCCGCCAGGCGATAACGGCGATCGACCGCGCGATTGACATGTCGGACGAGCCGAAGGAGAACTGGTACCAGCTCAAGCTGGGTATGCACATGGAGCTCGAGGAGTACGTCGAGGGTGCTGATGTTCTCCGGATCCTGCTGCGCATGAATCCCGAAAGGAAGAGCTACTGGGTCCAACTCGCCTCGGTGTATGTGCAGCTCGATCGCAATCGCGATTCGATGGCTGTCCTGTCCCTTGCTCACCGCAAGGACTTGCTCGAACGCGAGAGCGAGTACATGCAGCTGGCCAGCCTGCAGCAGGAGTTCGATTTCCCGCGCAAGGCCGCCGAAGTGCTCGAGGAAGGGCTGGACAAAGGTATCGTCGAGAACTCGCGCAGCAACTGGGAGATGACCGCCGGGGCCTGGTATTCGGCGCGAAATCTGGAAAAGGCGCTTGACGCCTACGCCAATGCCGGCGCCCAGGCTTCGGATGGCAAGATCGACTTGCAGCGCGCATTCATTCTGATCGACCAGGAACGCTGGGAGGAAGCCGAGTCCGCCCTGACTCGTGCGGTCGATCTCGGCGGCCTGTCCGATCGCCAGACTGGCAACGCCTGGCTGCTGCTCGGCACGGCGCGCTATAACCTCGGAAATGAAGAAGCGGCAATGGATGCCTTTAACGAAGCCGAGGAATATGGCACAGTAGAACAAGCTGCGAGCGAGTGGATTAACCATATCCGCAATGAAGACTCTCGCCGGGCGAGTAGTAGATAATCCTGATCACGACCCAGGGAGGTCAGCATCATGCAAATCAACGAAGAAACCCAGCTGGAACAACAGGTGCCTGACCAGGGGGCCGCGACAGCGTCGACCCCGGCATCGCCTGGCGCCTCAGCGCCGGCGACGGCAACGGCCTCCAAGAAGAAGGCCTCCAAGAAGAAGGCCTCCAAGAAGAAGGCTTCCAAGAAGAAGGCTTCCAAGAAGAAGGCTTCCAAGAAGAAGGCTTCCAAGAAGA
>CAZSGS010000082.1:0-8290 GCA_964606365.1 uncultured Wenzhouxiangella sp.
GATGAACTTGGCGCGCTTGTCGAAAAAGGCCGTGTCGTACTCGTCGGCCTCGACCACGAACAGGTCCTCGCCGGTGCGCGCGGACACGCCGAAATTGACCGGGATGCCGCCGATCAGAAAGCCGGGGCTCTTGCCCGCCTCTTCCAGGATCCAGGCCAGCATGCTCGCCGTGCTGGTCTTGCCGTGCGTGCCGGCCACCCCCAGCACGGATCGCCGCCGCAGGTAGGTCTCCCCCAGCCAGCGTGGTCCGGAGGTAAACGGGATGTCGTTGTCCAGGACGTGCTCGACGGCCGGGTTGCCCCGGCTGAGCGCGTTGCCGATGATCACCAGGTCGACGTCGGCCGGAATGTCGGCCGGGTCGTAACCGTGACCGAGCTCGATGTCGAGTGCCTCGAGCTGGGTGCTCATCGGCGGGTAGACGTTTTCGTCCGAGCCGCTGACTTCATGGCCGTCGGAACGGGCCAGGGCGGCCAGTCCGCCCATGAACGTGCCGCAAATGCCGAGAATGTGGATTTTCAAAACGGGCCTGCAATCGCTGTGATGATGTACATGGATATCGTGAACAGTACCACTGCCACCGCCAGGCCGGCGGCAAAGGATGTCTCGAGCGCGTGGCGCCAGATATGGGCGTCGACGGCGAACGACCAGAAGAAAAGCACCAGGCTTGCGACCACCAGGAAGGGATCGGGTTCACGGCCCGCGCTCGTGCCCGCGCCCAGCGGCAGGGAGAGCAGGGAAATCAGGGCGCTGCTGCCGAACAGCGCGGTGATCGTCTGGCCCCAGCGGGCGGCGCGCCCGCGCAAGCCGAGCACGATACGAACCAGTATCATCGGCAGCAGGGTTGCCAGCGCGAGCGCGGCCATCGGGTTGGCGGGGCCACCGTCGGCATTCGACAGCGACAACGACAACGCGGTGGCCGCAACGTAGAGGGCCAGGGTCAGTGTCAGGGGACGTGTGCCGGCGGGCAGGTCCTGCGGACCGCTTCTGAGCATCAGGATGCCGACCAGGCGGGAGAAGAATTCAGACATGAGCGAGCACGATTCGGGCGTTCGGGTGGTCGATTGTCGCGGGCTGGCCTGTCCGGAGCCGGTCTGGCGCACGCGCCGGGCGATGGAAGGCCTCGCCCCGGGCGCGGAGCTGGACGTGCTCGCGACCGACCCGATGGCCGAACTCGATCTCGCCGTGTTCTGCCAGCGCGCGGGTCACGAAATGGTTCGCGCCGAAACGCACGACGGCGTGCTGCGGGCGCGAATCCGGGTCAGGAAAGCGCCGCGGCCAGCCGCTGATTGATCTCGTCGATCTCGCCGACGCCATCGACGCGAACCAGGATGCCCTTTCTTGCATAGTGCTCGGAAATCGGCGCGGTCTGTTCCCGATACACCGCCAGGCGCTTGCGGATGACCGCTTCGGTGTCGTCCGAACGCCCCTCTTCCTCGGCTCGCTTGGCCAGCCGTTCGACGATCTGTTCTTCGTCGACCATCAGTTCAAGGGCGTGGTCGATGGGCTGGCCGAGCCGGGCGAGCAGTTGGTCGAGCGATTCGGCCTGGGCCTGGTTGCGCGGGTAGCCGTCGAGTATGAAGCCCGGTTCGGCTTCCGGGTGACCCAGCTTCTCCTCGATCAGGCCCAGCATGAGTGTGTCGGAAACCAGTTCGCCGGCATCCATGGCGGCCTTGGCCTGCTTGCCGAGTTCGCTGCCTTCGGCAACCGCGGCGCGCAGCAGTTCGCCGGTGGAGATGTGCACAACGCCGAGACGTTCCTTCAGCAGAGCAGCCTGGGTGCCCTTGCCGGAACCCGGCGGGCCGAGCAATACGATTCGCATGGCTATTCAAGCAGCGCGCTTGCGCGCGTGGTCGTGGAGTCAAGCCGGTAAAGCTAACCGGGAAGGGCGGGGGTGTCAAATGGCGCGGGCGGGAGCCGAATGCTGCCGCGGCGGCGGCTGGTACAATTCCGGGCCCTTGTTCTGAGGATTCGGACATGTCCGCCGCATCTCGCGTCAATCCCGGCGCCGGTTCCGGTGCTTCCGAGGTTCGGCGGCTGCTCGCCGCAGCGGGCTCGGCGCTGCAGGCCGGGCGGTTGGCCGAGGCCGAGCGACACAGCCGGCGGTTGCTGGCGCTCGCGCCCGGCCTGGCGCAAGCGCATTTCATCGCCAGCCACGTCGAACTGCGCAGCGGCCGCCCGGTCCGCGCCGCCGAGCGGGCGATCGAAGCCTGTCGCCTCAGCCCGGGGCATCCGCCCTGGCAGCTGCACGAAGCCTTCTGCCTGGATCTGGCCGGCGACAAGTCGCTGGCCGCCGAGCGAGCGCTGACCCTGGCCGGGCAGCGGCCGACCGACCCGGCGCTCGCTTCGCACCTGGTGCAGTTGCTCTATAGTCTCGGCCGCTTCGAGGCGGCGCGCGATCTGTGTGTCGACGCGCTCGAGCGCGCGCCGGATTCGACGCACTGGCTGGTCAGTCGCGCCAGCCTGGAAATCGCGCTGGGCAACCTCGACCAGGCCCGCGCCGCCTTGCGCGGCGCCCTCGATCGCGAGCCGGAGCACGCCGAGGCCTGGCTGATGTGGTCCTCCCTGGGCGGTGACGACAATCGCGCCGCGGCCATCGAGCGGCTCGAGCCGCTGGCGTTGAGCGAGCGTCGCTCGGCGGTCGACCGGGCCAAGCTCAACTATGCCCTCGGCGCACTGCTCGAAAAGGAGCAGCGTTACGCCGACAGCTTCAGGGCCGTCTCCAGGGGCGCGCGCGCCTGGCGTGGCCAGCTCCGATACGATCCGGCCGAGGAGATCGATTTTCTCGCGGCGATCGAGGCAACCTTCGACGCGGCTTTCCTGGGCGCCGCCGGGCCGGGGCACGACGACGAGGGGCCGATTTTCGTCGTCGGCCTGCCGCGCACGGGCACGACCCTGGTCGAGCGCATCCTGTCCAGCCACTCGCGGGTCGGCACGGCCGGTGAGCTGCCCGACTTCAGCCGGCACCTCGGGCGCCGGATCGAGGCGCTGGCCGATGCGTCCGTGTCCAGCCGGGCGGCCATGGCGCCGCTGGCGCGAAGCATCGACTACGCGGCGCTCGGTCGCGACTACATCGAATCCACCCGACACGCCGCCGGGAAAGAACCGCATTTCGTCGACAAGTTCCCGCAGAACGCCATTCACATCGGCGCCTTGCGGCTGGCGCTGCCGGCCGCAAGGATCGTTCTGGTGCGGCGGCATCCGATGGACGCCTGCTATTCCATGTACAAGCAGCTGTTCACCGACATTTACCCGTTCTCCTACGATCTCGACGAGCTGGCGGCGTACTTCATCGCGCACGAGCGCCTCATGCGCCACTGGTTGCGCCTGTTTCCCGACTCGCTGCTGACCGTGCGCTACGAAGACGTGGTGAACGATCTGGAGGGCGAAGCCCGCCGCATGCTCGAGTTCTGCGACCTGCCCTGGGAAGACGGCTGCCTGGCCTTCCATCGCAACCGGAACCCCTCGACCACGGCAAGCGCCGGACAGGTGCGCCAGCCCATCTACCGGGGTTCGATGGGCAAATGGCGCCGTTTCCGCGAGCAGCTCGCCGGCCTGGAAACCCGGCTGGCCGATGCCGGCTGTCTCGACGACTGGTAGCACCGCGGCGCCGGCCGACGCGCCCGGCGCGCTTTGGTAGTTCCCGCGGTGAACGGCGCGCTTCGATCCGGCGGACAATCACGCCGCCGATTCGATATGCTCTCTCTAACCATCCAATCCGTCGATCTGGGGAAGCCATCATGTCCGGAAAGAACATTCTCTACGCGCAGTCCGGCGGCGTCACGCCGGTGATCAACGCGACCGCCGCGGCGGTGATCGAGACGGCGCGGGCCAACCGGGGTCGTATCGGCAAGGTGTACGCCGCGCGCGACGGAATCATGGGGGCGCTCGACGAGCGGCTCATCGACACCGGCAAGCTGAAGAAAGCGGAGCTTGCGGCGCTCGACCATACCCCCGGTGGTGTGTTCGGATCGTGCCGCTACAAGCTCAGGTCGATCGAGGAGAACCAGCGCGAGTACGAGCGCCTCATCGAAGTGTTTCGCGCCCACGATATAGGCGTCTTCTTCTACAACGGCGGCAACGACTCGGCCGATACCGCCTGGAAGATCTCGCAGATCGGCGACAAACTGGGTTTTCACGTCCAGTGCATCGGCATCCCGAAGACGATCGACAACGACCTGGCGGTCACCGACAACTGCCCGGGCTTCGGCTCGGTGGCCAAGTACGTGGCCGTCTCGATCCTCGAGGCCAGCCTGGACGTGATGGCCATGGCCTCGAGCTCGACGAAGGTGTTCATCATGGAAGTGATGGGGCGTCACGCCGGCTGGATCGCGGCCGCTGGCGGCCTGGCGGGGCGTGAGAAGGGTGACCCGCCGCAAGTCATCCTGTTTCCGGAAGTGCCCTTCGATCGCGAGCGATTCCTCGAAAAGGTTCGCCGTTCGGTCGAGACCAACGGCTATTGTTCGATCGTCGTCTCCGAAGGCGCGCGTACGCCCGACGACCGCTTCCTCGCCGATGCCGGCACCACCGACGCCTTCGGGCACAAGCAGCTCGGCGGCGTGGCGCCGGTGGTGGCCGATATCGTCAAGGAAGCGCTCGGCTACAAGTGCCACTGGGCGGTCAGCGATTACCTGCAGCGCTCGGCGCGCCATATCGCGTCGGCAACCGACCTCGAGCACGCCCGCGCGGTGGGCAAGGCCGCCGTCGAGCTGGCGCTCGCCGGCGAGTCCGGGGTCATGCCCGTGATCAAGCGCACCAGCGACAAGCCCTACCGCTGGAAGATCGAATCGGCGCCGCTGGCGCGAATCGCCAACCACGAAAAGAAGGTGCCGAAGCGGTTCATCTCGGCCGACGGCTTCGGGATCACGCCGAGCTGCCGGGCCTACCTCGAACCGCTGATCCGCGGCGAAGCTTACCCCGTCTACGGCAAGGACGGGCTGCCGCAATACGTTCGTCCGGATTTCGTCTACGCCGACCGCAAGCTGCCGCCCTTCGAGCTGTAGGCGGGGCGCGTATTGGGAAATCGGCATATGGCCGTTCGGGTCATTGGAAAATCCAATCCGGATGGATTGATTCCGCCCCCCTGAACGGCTAACCTGCCCGACCTTGATCACTCGCAGAAGCGGCGCGCGCATGTCTTCCAAACTGCAAGCTCTCAACGATTGGGTCGCCCAGGTCGCGTCCCACACCCGGGCGGCCCGGGTGCACTGGTGCGACGGCTCCGAGGCCGAGAACGGACGTCTGATCGAAACCATGCTCGATGCCGGCGATCTCGAGCGGCTCAACCCCGAGACGCATCCGGATTGCTACCTGCATCGCTCCGATCCGGCCGACGTTGCCCGTGTCGAGCACCTGACCTACGTGTGCAGCGAGCGCGAACAGGACGCCGGGCCCAACAACAACTGGATGGCCCCGGCGGAGGCGCACGCCCTGATGAACGGCCTGTTCGCCGGCTGCATGGAAGGTCGCACGCTGTATGTCGTGCCCTACTGCATGGGGCCGGTCGAGTCGCCGCTGTCGCGCTGCGGCGTGGAGATCACCGACAGCCCCTACGTCGTTGCCAACATGCGCCTGATGACGCGCATGGGCAGCAAGGCCCTGGCGCGCATCGAGCGCGACGGCCGCTTCGTCAAGGGGCTGCATTCGACCGGCGACCTGGATCCCGACCGCCGCTACATCATGCACTTTCCCGAAGAGCTCAGTATCCAGAGCTTCGGTTCGGGCTATGGCGGCAACGCCCTGCTGGGCAAGAAGTGCCATGCGCTGCGCATCGCCAGCTACCAGGCGCGCACCGAGGGTTGGCTGGCCGAGCACATGCTGATCGTGGGTATCGAAAACCCCGACGGCGAGACTCGCTACGTCGCCGGCGCCTTTCCGTCGGCCTGCGGCAAGACCAACCTGGCCATGCTGATTCCGCCCGAGGCCTACCGCGAGGCGGGCTGGAAGGTCTGGACGGTGGGCGACGACATCTGCTGGTTGCATCCGGGCGAAGACGGCCGCCTGTGGGCAATCAACCCGGAAGCCGGCTTTTTCGGTGTCGCTCCCGGCACCAGCGCCGAGACCAATCCCAACGCGCTGGCCATGCTCGACCGGGAGACCATCTTCACCAACGTGGCCGTCACCGAGGACAACCAGCCGTGGTGGGAAGGGCTGGGCGAGGGGCGGCCCGCGAAGGACTGGCGCGGCCGGCCGTTCGATCCCAAGCACGGGCCGGCGGCGCATCCCAACTCGCGCTTTACCGTCTCGATCGATCGCTGCCCCAGCTACTCCGACCAGGCCGACAATCCCGAAGGCGTTCCGATCGACGCCATCATCTTCGGCGGCCGGCGGGCCAGCCTGGCCCCGCTGGTGCTCGAGGCGCGCGATTGGACTCACGGTGTGCTGGTCGGCGCCGGCATGGCTTCCGAGACCACGGCCGCGGCCACCGGGCAGGTCGGCGTCGTCCGGCGCGACCCCATGGCCATGAAACCCTTCTGCGGCTATCACTTTGCCGACTACTGGGCGCACTGGCTGGATGTCGGCGGCAAGCTGACGCGGCCACCCAGGATCTTCCAGGTCAACTGGTTCCGTCGCGACGCCGAGGGCAAGTTCATCTGGCCCGGTTTCGGCGACAACATGCGCGTGCTCGAGTGGATCATGGCGCGCTGTCGCGACGGGGTCGAGGCGATCGATACGCCGGTGGGCCGTTTGCCCCGGGCCTCGGCCATCAATCTCGACGGGCTCGATCGAAAACCGGACATGGACGAGCTGCTCGGGATCGACCCTGCGGCGTGGCGTGCGGAGATTGACGCCATCGGTCAGCATCTGGAAACCTTCGGCGCGCGCGTACCCGTCGAACTGCACGAAACGCTGGGGCGGATTCGCGAAGAATTGCGCTGATTCGCCGTATCGACGACCCCGGATTCCGGCCACAGCGCCTGTCTTTAATGGTGTCCAGCGCCTTCGGCCTGAACTTTACGCGCCTTTAACATAACCCTTTTCATTGCCTAACGATGGTGCTAGTATCGGCGCTGAGTCGGAAGGCGGGTCACCTCGGGCCGTACGTCAGCGCGTCTGATGTGGCCGGTTCTTGCGCTCCGACACATTGCTGTCGATACTAGTATCGAATGCTGTAACCAGAAATTAAAAGACAATGGAGAGTCTGATGAAGCACAACCGTAACCCACTCGCCAAGGCCATCAACTACGCCCTCGGGGCGGGTATGATCGCCAGCCTGGCGATGACCGCTGCGCCGGTCGCTGCCCAGGACGACGACGATGAAGAGGCTACAGACCTCGATCGCGTTCAGGTCACCGGTTCGCGTATCAAGCGCACCGACATGGAAGGCGCCCTGCCGGTCACCGTCATCGACCGCGAACAGATCGACGCCAGCGGCGAATCGCACGCTGCCGACCTGATCCGCAACCTGCCTTTCAACAGCACCGGTTCCTACCGTCCGCAGTCGGGCTCGTCCTTCGGCGGCGTTTCCGAAGTCAGCCTGCGCGGCCTGGGTGCCTCCCGCACGCTGGTCCTGGTCAACGGCCGCCGTATGGCCAAGGCCCCGCTGACCGGTTCTTCCAATGACCTCAGCATGATCCCGATGGGCGCCATCGAGCGCATCGAGATCCTGACCGACGGCGCTTCGGCCATCTACGGCTCCGACGCGATCGGTGGTGTCATCAACGTCGTCCTGCGCAAGGACTTCGAAGGCGCCGAGATCATGGTCGGCCGTGCCGAAACCGATCCGGAAGGCGGCGACCGTGGCGAAGGCTACGTCACCTTCGGTGCAGCCTCCGACAGGACCAGCATCATCGGCGGTGCCTCCTGGAACAACCGCGACATCATCTTCGCGCGCGACTTCCCGTGGTACGAGCCGGGTGCGTCGACCTACTCGAATAACTTCTCCACGCTGGCTGATACCGAGCAGGGTTTCTTCGACAACTTCAACTACACGACGTTGCCGAACGGCGCCTGCGAGAATGCCGGTGACGCGTTCTTCACGCTGGAGAGCCCGGGTTCGCTGACCGGCGAGCGCTGCGGCTACGACTTCGCCTCGGTCTCGGCCGACGAAGCCTCAATCGACAACGAGTCGGCCTTCCTGCGCGCCGAGCACCGCTTCGCCGAAGACTGGACGCTCTACAGCGACATCATGATCGCCAAGACCAAGTCCTTCGGTCGCTACGCGGCGGTGCCGGATTCGACCTACTTCGGTTCGCCGCAGACCGCGCCTCCGGGTGGTGGTGTGCCGCTGACGCCGGACAGCCCGAACAACCCGACCAACCCGGAAAGCCCGATGTACGATCCGAGCCTGGGA
>CAZSGS010000082.1:8300-9080 GCA_964606365.1 uncultured Wenzhouxiangella sp.
GACCTCGGCCTGGATCCGCAGCCGGTCAACATCTGGCACCGTTTCTCTTCGCTGGGTAACCGCGACAACAACATCGACTCCGAGATGTACGACCTGCTGGCCGGCGTGAGCGGCTGGGTCGGCCCGGCCGAGCTCGATTTCGGTGCCCGCTGGACGCGCAACAAGGTGTTCGACATCGGTCGCAACTACCTGGTCCGCAGCACCGCCTTCCGCTACATGGAAGAAGGCACCTACGACCTGCAAGACCCGGAGGGCAACCCGGATGAGGTCCTGAACGCCATGAAGGCGACGATTTCGCGCATCAGCTTCTTCAACCAGAAGGAAATGTACGCGAGCGCCGGCTTCGACCTGTTCGAGACCGGAGCCGGTCCGATCAGCTGGTCGGTTGGTGCCGAGTACCGCGAGGAAGACTACTCCGACCAGTACGACTCCCTGAGCGAAGCCGGCCAGATCGGCGGCTCGGCGGGCAACAGTGCTGCCGGTGCGCGTGACGTCACCTCGTTCTACTTCGAAACGCTGATTCCGGTGCTCGACAACCTCGAAGCCTCCCTCGCCGGTCGTTACGACGAATACAGCGACTACGGGGACGACTTCTCGCCGAAGCTCTCGCTGCGCTACGAGCTCGCCGACGGCTACGTCCTGCGTGGTTCCTTCGGCGAAGGCTTCCGCGCGCCGACGCTGCCCGTGCTGACCCAGCAGACCTCGTTCTCGGCCACTTCGGTCTTTGACGAGCAGTCCTGTATCGCCCAGGGTGAGGATGCGGACTGCCAGCTGCAGATC
>CAZSGS010000083.1:0-9038 GCA_964606365.1 uncultured Wenzhouxiangella sp.
GTCGGCTCGGCCGCCCTCGTGCTCATCGGCTCACCGTCGAGGCTGCCATTGGCCGGGCCTTCGACGATATCGCCGCGGATGTACACGTCGTTGATCGGCGCGCCGAGGGCGTCGGTCAGGCACAGCTCCACCGTGGTCGTCGAGTTGCCCTGGATGGTGGAGGGATTGGCCGAAAGCTGTCCCGGCGCGATACCCGGGAACACCATGGCTTCGACATCGGCCACCGTCTTGGTCACATCCTCTTCGGCCCGGTTGCCCTGCCCCCAGAGCACCACGGGGCGACCCAGGGCGCTGATGGGATAGGTCAGGGTGACCGATCCGCGACCGTCGGTCGAAAGATTGACCTGGGAGTCGATGACACCGAGCTGCGAGCGGCCGATGACCCAGGGAATGACGAAGCCGTCGTCCACGATCGAGCCGGCGCCGTCGTTCGGATTGAAGTCGCTGGTGACGGTGACCGTCGAGCCGTCGACGACGCTGGCAACCGTGCGCGCCGCCTCGTGTTCGCGGTTGCCGGGAACGTTCTTGCCGAACAGGGCGACGGTGTCACCCGGCTCGACCGCTTCGTCCACCGTGGGCGGATTGGCGCCGAACCCGGCGTCCGACGAGGACACACTGAACAGATCGCCGCCCTCTTCCGGGTTGCCTTCGGTACCGGAGAAGACGAACTCGCGCGGCAGGCTCTGCGTGAGCGGTGCGTCGATCTTGCCGAAGTCGACGGGCGTGCCGGAAAGCACCGGGTTGCCTGCCTGGTCGGTGCCCTGCGCGGTGATCGTCAGCGAATAGGTGCCGTCGGATTCGGGCGGAATCAGCACGCCCGTTTCGGGATCGACCTCGGGCTCCTCGTCGGTGATCACGGAGCCGACGGTGTTGTTGGCCACGATGGCGCTGACCGACGGGCTGACGATTTCGAGGCCGAACAGGCGACCGTCGCCGATGTCCACGGTGGTCTCGGCGCTGATCGGATCGAGCATGTCGTTGTCGACGTTGTTGTCACCGCGGTCGGCCGTGGCCGTGATGCGGTGCGGCCCGGTTTCGCTGCCGGCGTTGAGCGAGAAGTTGGCGATGCCGTTGACCGTCTGAACGTCGATCTCGGTGCCGCTGACCGAACCGTCCGCGCCGGTGCCGGTCAGGCGGGCGTCACTGCCCTCCGGCGCATCCAGGGACAGAGTCACGTTGTTGAACTCGGCACCGCTGCCTTCCGGATTGGGCACCGGATTGTCGCCGGAGTCACTGACGGCCAGAGAAATGCTCTTGCTCGTCGAGCCGCCCGAGCCCTGGATGTAGATCGGATCGGTCGGCACCGAGAAGTCGAGATTGGCCGGCAGGAAGTCGGCCGCACCTTCGGCGATCTCGACGGCGAAATCTTCCGAGAACGTGTCGCCGGAATCGGCGTCCTGCGCCGACACGCTGACGGTGAGCGTTCCGGGCTGATCGACGCTGTGTACGAAAACGGTCGCCACGCCGGCGGTCATATTGACGGGCCCGCTTCCCACGGGCTCGAGGAACTCGTTGATGTCCTCCGTTTCCGGATCGTCCAATGTCGTGAAGAAGCCAAGCGAGGTCGGCGATACGGCGACGGAAATCTGACCGTCGGAGACATTACCCGCACTGCCGTCGGGATTGCGGTAGCGGATCGTCAGTTCGTTGATGAACGGCGAACCCATGAAAATCTCGACACCCTCGGTGTTGGCCGGCATGGTGCTGTCGCCGCTGACCTCGAGACGCGCGTCGCCGTCGTCACCCTCGACGACGTCGATTTCGCGGGTCGCGGTAACGGTACCGGAGCCGCTCGGATTGTCGCCGGAAGCCGTGAGCGTGACGGTACCTGTGTTCGAGCGTGCCGTGAAGATGAAATTGGCCCGGCCGCCGTTGGTCGTCGTGGTGGCCGACGCGCCCGAACTGGCACCAGACTCGTCGGCAGCGACCACGCCGCGATTGGAGTTGCTGGAGTTGAGCGTGACTTCCGTACCGTCGGGAACCGAAGAGCCGTCGGCCGTGCGGAAGCGGGCGGTCACCTGCACGGAACTGCCGGTCGCCACCTCGGCCGACTCGACCGTGATGCTCATGCTCGCCGAACCGCCTTCGTCAAAGCTGCCCGAGGAACTGCCTCCACAAGCGGCCAAGAGAGCCGCGGCTGCCAGAATGATGCCGTATCTCAATGTCTTCATGAATCGAAATCCCGATATTTTTGATGTGATGGTCATGTCTGCTTCGCTCCCTCGCCCGATCATTCGGCCGCGACGCGCTCGTCCAGGATGGACGGTGTAATGAAGATCAGAAGCTCGCGTTTCTGTTCTTCGGTACCGCGTTGGCGGAAAAGGCCACCGAGGACCGGCACGTCACCCAGCACGGGGACCTTCTGCTCCTGGTAGATTCGCTCTTCCTGGAAGATGCCGCCGAGAACGACGGTCTGGCCGTTGTCGACCAGGATACGCGTGGACAGCTCGCGGGTGTCGATCGACGGGATGAAACCGCCACGGCCGTTGGGGAAGTTCTCGCCGACGGTGTCCTGCTTGACCTGCAGCTGCATCTGGATGCGGTTGTCCGGCGTGATCAGCGGCGTGGCGCGCAGCTCGAGAATCGCTTCCTTGAATTCGACGTTGATGGCCCCTGCGGTGGCGCCGCCCTGGACCGATTCGAACGGAATCTCGACGCCCTGCGCCACGTAGGCCTCGGCCTGGTTGGAGGTGATCACGCGCGGCGTGGAGATGATCTCGCCGTTGCCTTCGCTCTCGAGCGCGCTGAGCTCGAGGTCGAGGAGCACGTCGGCGGCCAGCACGCTGAAGCCGAGGCTGCCGGCCGGGCTGGCCACCGGAAGGTTGACGTTGAGTCGGTCGCTCAGGCCCGGTATGCCGACCGGCGTGCTCGAGCCGGAGTCGGAACGGCGGTTGGACAGCCCGTCGCGAACCATCTGGTCGGTGCCCTCGTTGTTGGACGCCATCGTGTAGAGGTTGCCGCGCGAGTCCTGCCGGGCGCCGGTGACGCCGAAGCGCACGCCGAGCTGATGGTTGAAATCACTGCGCGCGATCACGATGCGCGACTCGATCAGCACCTGGCGAACCGGGCGATCGAGATCGGTGACCAGCTCGCGCACCGAATCGATGCGGTCGGTGGTGTCGTTGACCAGCAGGGTATTGGTGCGCTGATCGATGGTGACCGAGCCGCGTGAGGAAAGCAGGCCGTTGGATCCGCCGCCATCTTCTTCACCCTCGCCTTCGGAGGCGGACTGGATGAGCGAAGCCATTTCGCTGGCGTCGGCGTAACTGAGGGGGATGATCGCCGTGCGCAGCGGCTCGAGCGTCTGGCGCTCGGCGCGCGCCTGCAGGATGGACTGCTCGCGTGCGGCGATTTCCTGTGTCGGGGCGACCCAGATCACGTTGCCCGACTGGCGCATGTCGAGATTCTTGGTCTCGAGGACGATATCCAGGGCCTGGTCCCAGGGGACATTGGTCAGACGCAGGGTCAGGTTGCCGCCGACCGAGTCGGATACGACGATATTCAGATCGGACACGTCGGCAATCAGCGCCAGGACGGAACGCACGGGGATATCCTGGAAGTTCAGGGTAATGCGGTTGCCGTCGTAATCGCGCTCTTCGAAGAAGGTCAGCTCGCGATCCTGCGGCGCTTCCTGCTCCGGCTTGCCGATTTCGACCACGACCTGGCCGTCGGACTGATACGCCAGATGTTCGTAGGCGCCGGCCACCTCCAGGTTGAACCGCACATTGTTGCCGCGCTGCTCGGGCGTGATCATCTGGACGGGCGTGGCGAAATCGCTCACGTCGAGGCGCTGCTGCTGGTCCTGGGGCAGGCGCGCATCGAACAGTTCCACGCGCAGGCCGCCGGTGCGTTCGTTGACCGACAGGTTGACGCCGGAGCGATCCATGTCGATGAGGACACGGCTTTCGCCGTCGGGCCCGCGACGGAAGTCGACGCCGGTGACCTCGAAGCGGTTGCCGTTGCCGCCGGGCGCTGCGGATTCGGTGTCGGCCATTGCTTCAGCGGTCGAGCCGCTGCCGCCGGTCTGGACCACCAGCACAACCTGGTTGCCCGAAACCTCGACATCGTAGGGGGCGTTGCGCGCCATGTCGACGACCAGGCGCGTGCGGCCACCGGCGCTCAGCGCCGTGTAGCTGCGCGCCGGTCCGGCGCCCACCGGCACCTTGGAGGTATCCAGGCGGGACTCCGTGTCGGGCAGCTCCAACACGATTCGAGACGGCTCCTCGGTGGTGAACACGGATGGTTCGCCCGGCTCTCCATCGAGGTTCAAAAGAAACCTGACCTCTCCGGACCCGCTTTCGACCTGGATATCGGTCAACTCCGTGGCCTGGGCCATGGAAACCATCCAGAACAGCCCGATCAGAAGCGCAATCGCTTTGCTACTGCTGTTCATTGTCCATCTCCCGTTCATCGCCCATGAAGACTTGATCATGATGTTCAATTCCTTACCGGTATACATTAGTCTTCAGCCATGGTCACGCGTACCCGGCGTTCCGACCAGCCGCCACGACCATCCTGCACAAGTTCACGCACTTCGACCTGGGTGGGCTGAACGCTCAGCACCAGGCCATGGTTCTGCCCCATGTAGTTGCCTTCGCGCACCCGGTGGACGACTTTTTCGTTGTCCTGGATCAGCGCGTATTCATCTCCGTCGATGGTGATCGTTCCGACCATCTCCAGGGTATCGAGCGGGAATCCCTCCAGATACTCCTTGCGACGATCGGGGTCGGGACGGAGCCCCCCACCTTCCTCGCCGGCGACTTCATCTTCCTCTTCCTCGCTGTCCCGGCGCGCCCGGTGGAATGGATCCCGCAGGTCCATGGCCTCGTAGGCGACGACTTCCGGTGTCTCGATGGGCGGAATCGGCTCGATCGGATCCGGCTCGCGGTCGCGCACCTCGTCCGTCCACTCGCGCAGGTCCTGGGTGCCCTTCTGGCAACCGACCAGCAGCAGCGCGAGCGCCAGTATCGACAGGCTTCGCATCATCAGGCTCATTGTGCTTCTCCGGTCGAAACGGCTCCGCCCTCGGATTCATCGAGGTAGCGGTAGGTGGTCACGACACCTTCCAGCCGCAGGCGGCCCTGCGAACCCTCGATCGGTTCCAGCGAAATATCGCGCATGGTCAGGATCACCACGCGCGAGAGCGAAGCAACGGAACTGACGAAATTGCCGAACTGGTGGTAGGTGCCCACCATACGAACATTGATCGGCTGCTCGGCGTAGAAGTCGCGCTTGACCTCGGATCGCGGCTCGAACAGCTCGTTGTCGATACCCGCGCCCAGCGCGGTCTGTGAAATGTCGATCAGCAGGGCGGGCATCTCGGTGCGCGACGGCAACTGCCGCAGCATCACTTCGAGCATATCCTCCATCTCCTCGAGCTGCTGCTCGTAGGCCGGCAGGTTCGCCGCCTTCTGCTGCTTGGTCTCGAATTCCTGCTTGAGCTGGCGTTCGACCTGCTCGCGCTGTTCGAGCGTCTCGCGCTTGTCCTTGACGATGTAGAAATACCCACCGACGACGATGAGCACCGCGAGGAAGGCCAACAGAATCCCCTTGACGCCCGTCGAGGCCGAGCCGAGATTGTTGAAGTCCAGATCTCTGAGTTCGGAAAGATCCATGGATCAGGCCTCCTCTTCCGGCGCTTCGGCCGTTTCCTGCTCGACCGCGTTGGGTGATGCCACGCGAGCGCGCAGCTCGAAGGTGAAGCGTTCGCTCCCGCCCTCTTCCTCTTCTTCGTCCTCCATGACCTCGATGATCCGGAGATCCGGCTCGTGCAGCCATTCGGCCGACTCGATATTGCGCATGTAGTCGGACACGCGCGTCTCGGACTGTGTCGTGCCCTGGATGGTCAGCTCCTCGCCCGCCTGCCGCACCGAGGTCAGACGAATGCCCTCCGGCACGGTCTGGGCGAGGGAATTGAACAAGTGCACCATCATCGAGCGATTCTCCTGCAGCCGCTCGATCACGTTCTTGCGGGCAAGCAGGTTGTCGCGAGTCGCCTCGAGTTCCTCGATGGTGGCGATATCGCGATCGAGTTTCCGGATTTCGTTCTCGAGATAGCGATTGCGCGCGTCCTGGCCTTCGATCTGGCGTTCCACCAGGTGTGAACCGAGGAACACCAGAACAACGGCCACCAGCGCCGTCGCCCCGAGCGCGATATAGAAGTTTCGCTGGCGTTCCTGGCGAAGGTTTTCACGCCAGGGCAGCAGATTGATTCTGGCCATCAGTCAAACCCCCGCAAGGCTAGCCCGCAGGCTGTGGTCAGGGCCGGTCGAACGCGTTCGAGGCGACCGGCATCGATCGACGGTGCCAGCCGCATACCCTCGATCGGGTCGGCCACTTCGCAGGAAATGCCGACCTCGTCTCCGACCGCCTCGGCCAGTCCCGGCGTGGCAGCGGCGCCACCGGTCAGGAACAGGGTGTTGATTCCGGAATAGTCGCTCGAGGATGAGTAGAACTGAAGTGCGCGGCTGATCTGCTGAATGACGTTCTGCCTGAAAGGCTCGAGAATCTCGTCCTCGAACCCGGCGGGCGGCGTCTCGCCGCGCTGCAGGAACGCCGCCTGGTCGGCGTCCATGCCGTAGCGGCGCATGCAGTCGTCGATGAGCTGCTGGCCGCCGAAGGCGTGTTCGCGGCTGTAGATCGTGCGGTCACCGCGCAGGGCGATCAGCGTCGACGCGGTCGCGCCCATGTTGAGCACGCCGATCGTCTCGCCCTCGTCGATGCCCGCGTGCTTGCGAACCAGGTCGAAGGCGTTGGCGACCGCGTAGGACTCGACGTCGACGATGCGCAGGCCCAGGCCGGCCAGTTCCGCCACCTCGCGGCAAAGGTCGACGTGTTCGGTCTTGGAAGCGGCCAGCAGGATCTCGAGCAGCTCGGCGTTTCTCGGCGCCGGCCCCAGCACCTCGAAGTCGAGGCTGACTTCGTCGCGCGGATAGGGAATGTACTGACCGGCCTCGACCTCGATCTGCGCTTCGATGTCGTCCTCGGACAGATCGGCGGGCAGGTTGATCACCTTGGTGATGACGGCCGAGCCGCTCACCGCCATGGCGCATTCCTTGGCCTTGCCGCCCGAGCGTTTGACGGCGCGCTTGACCGCTTCGGCCACCCGGTCGGTATCCGTGATATTGCCCTCGCTGATCGCGCCTTCCGGAACCTGCTCGACGGCGAACGCCTCGACGCGGTAGCCCGAACCGCTACTGCCGAGCTGCAGCACCTTGATGCTGCTGGTGCCGATGTCGACGCCCAACAACGGCGGCGGCGCGGCGCCCAACAGCTTTCTGAGAAAGTTACTCATGTTGTTGTCTATTGCCCTCTGGTCGGCATGGCCGTGTGACTGGTTTTTCTTGCTTGACCTGCCCGACAATGCCCCCTGCAGCGCCGGCCTGGACAAGTATAAGTCTGTGCTACCCTCAGATCCAAGGTCGTCCGGACCTCATTTCGTGGGCACTTTTGCCCCGGAACCTCGTCCAAGACGAGCATCGTTCCGACTTGTCTGTGCCTACATTTACCATAACTGATGGTTCGAATAAAGCCTTTAATAGTTTTTTCTATCCGCCTGTTTTTCCTGCTGTTCATTATCGCAGCAATTGGCGTGCTCGTCATCTGGCTGACCATCGTGCCGTCCCTGCCGTCGGTGGAGTCGCTCAGGGACGTGCAGTTGCAGGTCCCGCTGAGGATCTATTCGGCCGACGAAAAGCTCATGGCGGAGATCGGCGAACAGCGCCGCCGGCCGGTCGCGCTCGAGGACATCCCCGAGCGTCTCAAGCTGGCCTTCCTCGCGGCCGAGGACGACCGCTTCTACCAGCACCCGGGCGTCGACTGGCGCGGCACGCTGCGCGCCGTCTGGCTCTACTCGCTGAGCATGGGTCAGGGCCGCGTCCCCGGCGGCAGCACGATCACCCAGCAGGTCACCCGGCGATTCTTCCTGTCGACCGACTATTCGGTCACGCGCAAGCTGCGCGAGATGCTGCTGGCCTTCAAGGTCGAGAACGAGCTCAGCAAGGACGCGATCCTGGAGCTCTATCTCAACAAGGAGTTCCTCGGCCACCGCGCCTACGGCGTGGCGGCCGCCGCCCAGGTTTACTACGGCAAGACGCTGGACGAGCTCAGCCTCGCCGAAATGGCCATGATCGCCGGCCTGCCGAAGGCGCCTTCTCGCGACAATCCGCTGTCCGGGCCGGCCCGCGCCATGTCGCGCCGCAACTGGATTCTCGACCGGATGCTCGAACTCGGCCACATCAACGAGACCGAACACCGCGAAGCCCAGGCCCAGCCCAATTCCGCCAGATACCACGGCCCGGTGGTCGAGCTCGACTCACCGTGGATCGCGGAGATGGCGCGGCACGAAGTCGTCGACCGGGTGGGTTCGGAAGTGGCCTACAACAATGGTCTCGTGGTCCACACCACGATCCGCTCGAAGCTGCAGGAAGCGGCCAACCGCGTCGTGCGCGACGGTCTGCAGGCCTACGATCGGCGCCACGGCTGGCGCGGCCCGGAGGACAGCGTCTCGCCCGAAACGCTCGACGACCCCGATGCCCTGGCGGAACGGCTCGACGCCATGCGACCGATCGCCGGCCTGCGGGCGGCCGTCGTGATGTCGACCGACGAGGCGGGTGCCCGTCTGCAGCTGGCGGACGGCTCGACGATCGAGCTGTCGCTGGAGGCATTGACCTGGGCCCGCCCGTTCGTCAGCCGCGACGCCGTCGGTGCCGCGCCCGAGACGCCGGGCGACGTACTCGCCGCGGGCGATATCGTGCGGGTGCGCGAAGACGGTCACGGCTGGCAACTCGCGCAGATTCCCGAGGCCGAAGCCACGCTGGTGAGCATGGATGCCGAAACCGGAGCGATTCTCGCCCTGGTCGGCGGGCTCGATTTCGCGCATAGCCAGTTCAATCGGGCCACGCAGAGCCGGCGCCAACCCGGCTCGGCCTTCAAGCCCTTCATTTACGCCGCCGCCCTCGACAACGGCTACACACCGGCGTCGAGAGTCAACGACGCTCCGGTCGTCATCGACGACCCGTCGATGGAACGCGAATGGA
>CAZSGS010000084.1:0-8905 GCA_964606365.1 uncultured Wenzhouxiangella sp.
CAGGTCCATCAGCCAGTCCGGGAACCAGGCGTTGCCCAGCAGTAATGCGCCGACCAGGGCGATGAAGGGGGGAAACGTCACGATCCGTTTCGCCATGTCGCCAACGCCCGGGCGCTGCCCGGTGCCGAACCAGGCCAGCACGAACAGCGCGTGCGTGCACACGATCAGGAAAGAGCCGAACTGGTCGTAGACCACTGCGTAGCGCACCTGGTCTTCGCCCAGCAACGCCTCGACCAGCGGAAAGCCCAGGAACGAGGTATTGCCCAGCGGCAGCAGCAACAGGAGCACCGCCACCGCCTCGCGCCTGAGCGACAGCCAGCGCGCCAGCGCCAGCACCATCGCCACGCTGACCGCCAGCAAGGCCCAGGGCACGATTACCAGCGGCAGCAGCGCCGTGCTGGCTTCCAGGGTCGGCACGTGGATAAAGATGAGGGCCGGCAGGCACAGCATGATCACCACGCGGTTGAGCACTTCCGGCGCGCTGGGCGGGAAAAACCGCGCCAGCAAGCGCCCGACGATGATCAGGGAGATGATGACGAAATAGGCCGACATGGCCGGAAATCATACGGTAAATTGGGGCATGACCATGCGACTCTACGGCACCTACACCTCCCCCTACGTGCGCCACTGCCGCATCGCGCTGATCGAAACGGGGCAGGACTACGAGCTGATCGAAACCGACTACGCGCAGAGCGCCCGGCTGGCGCCCGCAAAGCGCGTGCCGTTTCTCGAGGCCGGCGACACGGTACTCAACGACTCGCTGTCAATCCTCAAGTTCGTGCGTGAGTCGGCCGGACGGGCCTTTCTTCCGGATTTGGCCGATTGCGACCTGTTCGCGCTGACCAACACGGCCCTGGACACGGCCATCAACCTGTTTTTGCTCGAAAAAGACGGGCTCACGTCCGAGGACAGCGGCTACCTGGGTCGCCAGGACGCGCGCGTGGGCGACGTTCTCGACGCACTCGAAAGCCGCACCGCCGCACGGCCGCAAGGCAACCGCGACTGGACAGACGGCGAGCTGCGCCTGAGCTGCTTCCTGGGCTGGGCCCTGTTCCGGGAGCGATTGACGCTGGACCGGCACCCTGCACTGGCCGACTTTCTCGCCGCCATGCAGGAATACCGCCCGTTTTCCGAAACCGAGCCGTTCGTCACCTGAAGCGGGCCCGCCCACCGGCCTTGCACCGCCCCAATCAGGAATTGAAAGCCTTTCGACAGGATTCGGGCGGGCGAATGTGATTGGCTGAACCTCCTGCATCGCGCAATCGCGCGGCGCGCTTCAATTGAATCTGCACTGGGAGGTTCGAACCATGAAATTTGCCATACTTGCAGCCGGCGGCATTGCGCTGGCGACCAGCGCCGTACTGGCCGACGATCACGAGGAAGCCGAAGACTGGGTTCAGCGCATCTACACCGAGCACGTCAAGAGCGACCAGCACGACGCCTACAAGGAAGTCGTGGCCGAATGGAACGACTGCATCAAAGAAGCCGACGACAGCGCCGAGTGGGCCGTCTACAAGGCAGAAACCGGCGATATCGACCGCTACGCGTTCGTGCTCGACCGTCAACGCTGGGCCGAGTTCGACGAGGACACGCCCGAACTCGACGCATGCTACGAGCAGTTCAAGGAGCGCTACCACGCCGCCGTCGAAAAGGCCTACGCCACCTTCGATGTCTACCTGGGCGAGCACAGCCATCACGTCGATGACGACAACGATCGCAAGATTGCCTGGGTCACTGCCTTCGAGCTCGACGATTCGAGGGCATTCCTCGAGAACGTCAAGAAGTACGCCGAAGCAGCCGCCGAAGAAGACTGGCACGAACCCTTCTACTTCTACTCATCCATCGGCGGTGAGCACCTCAGCGGCATCTACGTCGTCTCGCCTGCCGCGAGCTTCGCGGAATTCGACGGTGACAACGGCTTCTGGACGATGCTCGAAGAACATTTCGGCGAGGAGGAGTTCGCGAAGATGCGCGAAATCGATCGAGAGGCGATCACCAGCTACTACGCCGATATCTGGGTGCGCGACGACGACCTCAGTCACATGAACGACTAGACAAAAATCGACCCCGGCAGCCTTGGGCAGCCGGGGTCGGGTTTGCCCGCCCGCTCTCGGCGGATCAGTCGAGGTCGAAGCGGTCCGCGTTCATCACCTTGGTCCATGCATTGATGAAGTCGTGGACGAACTTCTCCCGGCCGTCTTCACTGGCGTAGACCTCGGCCACCGCCCGCAGCTGCGAGTTGGCGCCGAAGACCAGGTCGTTGCGCGTGGCGGTCCACTTGACCTCGCCGGTTTCGCGGTCGCGGCCTTCGAAGATGCCTTCCCGATCGGTCTCCTTCACATCCGTGCTCATGTCGAGCAGGTTGACGAAGAAGTCATTGGTCAGCTGGCCCGGCCGGTCGGTCAGCACGCCGTGCGAGGTCTGATCGTGGTTGGCGCCCAGGGCGCGCATGCCGCCGACCAGCACGGTCATTTCCGGCGCCGTCAGGCCCAGCAGGTTCGCGCGGTCGACCAGCAGTTCTTCATGCGGACGGTCGTGGCCGTGGCCGAGGTAGTTACGGAAGCCGTCGGCCTTGGGTTCGAGCCATTCGAAGGAATCGACTTCGGTCTGCTCGTCGGTGGCGTCGGTGCGGCCGGGGTGGAACGGCACGGTCACGTCGAAGCCGGCGTCCTTCGCGGCCTTTTCGACCGCGGCAACACCGCCGAGCACGATCAGATCGGCCAGCGAGACCTTCTTGTTGCCCGACTGGGCGTCGTTGAAGGCCTTCTGCACGCCCTCGATCTTCTCGAGCCAGCCGCCGAGCTTCTCGGGCTGGTTGGCTTCCCAGTCCTTCTGGGGCGCCAGGCGAATGCGCGCGCCGTTGGCGCCGCCGCGCTTGTCGGTGTGTCGGAAGGTCGAGGCCGAAGCCCAGGCCAGGAAGGTCAGTTCGGACATCGACAGGCCGGCGTCGAGGAGCTTGCCCTTGAGCTCAGCAATATCGGACGTGTCGATCAGCTCGTGATCGACCTTCGGTACGGGATCCTGCCAGATCAACTCTTCTTCCGGCACTTCCGGGCCGAGATAGCGATCGACCGGGCCCATGTCGCGGTGCAGCAGCTTGAACCAGGCACGCGCGAAAGCGTCGGCGAACTCGTCCGGATTCTTCCAGAAATGTTCCGAGATCTTGCGGTAGTCCGGGTCGACTTTCAGCGCCAGGTCGGTGGTCAGCATCATCGGCGCGTGGGTTTCGTCGGGATCGTGCGCGTCCGGGACGATACCCTGCGCCTCTTCGTTGACGGGCCGCCACTGCCAGGAATCACCCGGGCCCTTGTGCTTCTCCCATTCGAAGTTGAACAGATTCTCGAAGAAGGTCATGTCCCACTTCGTCGGCGTCTGGGTCCAGGCGCCCTCGATGCCGCTGGTGATGGCGTCCTTGCCCTTGCCGGTGCCGAAGTCGTTCTTCCAGCCCAGGCCGACTTGTTCAATCGGAGCGGCCTCGGGCTCCGGACCCAGGTGCGAATCCGGCGCGGCGCCGTGGCACTTGCCGAAGGTGTGTCCGCCGGCGATGAGGGCGACGGTTTCATAGTCGTTCATGGCCATGCGGCCAAAGCTCTGGCGGACGTAGAAAGCCGCTTCGGCCGGATCCGGATTGGCGTTGGGGCCTTCCGGGTTGACGTAGATCAGGCCCATGTGGTCGGCAGCCAGGTCGCCCATCAATTCACCGTCTTCGCGGTGACGTTCGTTGCCCAGCCATTCGCTTTCGGGGCCCCAGAACACGTCGCCTTCCGGCTCCCAGATATCCTCGCGGCCGCCGCCGAAGCCGAAGGTCTTGAAGCCCATCGATTCGAGCGCGACGTTGCCGGTCAGGACCAACAGATCCGACCAGGACAGCTGCTTGCCGTACTTCTGCTTGATCGGCCACAGCAGGCGGCGCGCCTTGTCCAGGTTGCCGTTGTCGGGCCAGCTGTTGAGCGGCGCGAACCGCTGGTTGCCGGTCGAAGCGCCGCCGCGGCCGTCGGCCACGCGGTAGGTGCCGGCAGCGTGCCAGGTCATCCGGATGAAAAGCGGGCCGTAATGGCCATAGTCGGCCGGCCACCAGTCTTTCGATGCGGTCATCAGGGCGCGGAGATCCGACTTGACCGCATCGAGGTCGAGCTTCTTGAATTCCTCGGCGTAATTGAACTCTCCACCCATGGGGTCGACCTTGGACGAATTCTGATTGAGAATTCTCAGGTTCAGGCTTTCGGGCCACCAGGTCGAATTCGACAGGCTGCCGCTCGCGGTATGCCGGAACTTGGCCGGTGCAAACGGGCATTTTGCTTCGGTATCCATGATCTCTCCTCCAGTTTCAGTAAATCCAATCCGTCCCGTCGCCAGCGCGACGGCGCTTCGACGGGTTCAACCGATCAATGTACCCTGATGATATCGACTCTGCAGCAATTTCTACAATCAATTGTCCTCATGTCAGTCATAGGTTTTGATTATCGACCGGCCAGGCCGTCCACCATCGCGCCGTGAAACGCTGGCTTCCACTCCTTGCAGCGGCCGGGCTGCTGCTCGCCTGGGGCACCTGGACGGAACTCTATCCGGAGGAAGAACGCGAGCTGCGCATCCATGTACAGGAACGGCTCCAGGACTGGTTTCCCGAGCAGATGAGCCCGCCCGAGCAGGCCACCGGCTTCTTCCGCCACGGCCAGCCCGTGCAGTCGCCCGCCGACGTGGAGGTCGTACTGGTTCACGGCGTGGACGAGCCCGGCGGCATCTGGACGGAGCTGCAGCGGCGGCTCGACGCCGAGGGCATCGGCAACGTCGAGTTCCGCTACCCCAACGACCAGGCCATCGACGCCAGCACCGACGCGCTGGCGAATGCCTGGCCCCGGCTGGCCTCGTCGCGGCGGGTGGCGCTGATCGGACACAGCATGGGCGGGCTGGTGATCCGCGATTTCGTCTCCGGCCATCGCCATCCCGTCGAGTCGGACCCGGCCGTCGACGGCCCTGCAGTAAACGGCGTCATCCTGATCGGCACGCCCAACCACGGCTCGGAATGGGCGCGGCTGCGGGCCTGGCTGGAACTGCGCGAGTACGCAGCGGATCTGCCCGCGGGTGATTTTTCGCTGTTTGCCGCCCTGCGCGACGGCACCGGAGCGGCCAAGATCGACCTGCGCCCGGGCAGCGAGTACCTGCGGGAACTCAACGCCCGACCGTGGCCGGATGCCGTACCCATCCGGATCATCGGCGGGCGCATCGCCGAGCCGACCCCGGTGATGGAACGCGAGCTCGCCGACCTGAGCCGGCAGCTCGGGCTGCCCGAACTGCAGGAGACCATCAGCGAGCTGTGGTCGCAAACCGGAGAATCCATCGGCGACGGCGCCGTACCGGTTGCCTCCCTGCCCTTGCACGAAGCGCCACCGCCGCTGGTTCTGCAGGCATCCCACCGCGGCCTGATCGCGCCCATGCCGTTGAGCGATCGAACGCCGCCGGCAATCGCGCCGGTCGTCGATTACCTGAACGAATGGCGCGATTCGCCAACTGCATCACGGACTCGGAACTGACGCAGTGCTACATTAGTGACAAAGCAAGAAGGGGGACCACCAAGGAGTCGCCCCGAATGTCTGCCCTTCCCCGCCTTACGTTGACGACCGTCGGTCGCGTAGCCCGCGCCTTGGCGTTTCTCTCGCTCCTGCTCGCCAGTGCCGCCCAGGCACAACAAACCGGCGGTATCGTGACCCTCGAGACGGTCAGCGGCGCGCCGGGCAACACGGTTGATGTGGGCTTCGAATTCGACAACACCGAGGGCGCCGAGGGCCTGGAAGCACGCGCCCGCATCCAGGGCATCGACGCCTTCAGCGACGTCGACGTCTCGGCCATGTGCGATTCTTCGACCGCCTTCCTGGTAAGTTGCCAGCTCAACGACACCAACCGGATCGTCGTGATCGTGGCCAACGCTACGGGCACGCCCATAGAGTCGTTCAGCGGCTCAATCGCCTTCACCATCGCGGCCGACACGCCCGGCGGCACGGATGTCTTGCTCGAATGGGACGCCGCCGAAGACGAGGATCGCAATTTCACACCCTCGGAAGCCGTCGACGGCCTGGTCTCGGTCGAGACCGACGGGCCGCAGGTCTCGCTGGTTCCCGAGTCAGTGACTTTCGGCGAGGTGGCGGTCGGCGATACCAGCGCGCCGCAGTCCGTCGACGTCGTCAATACCGGCAACGAGGACGGCCTCGGCATCGAGTCCGTTTCCACCGACGCCGAAGATTTCACCGTCACCGACAACGGCTGCGAGCAGGCCACGCTGGCGCAGGATCAGGCGTGCTCGATCGAACTTGTATTCTCGCCCGAGTCCGACACCGAGCTATCCGGCCAACTTCTCGTCGCCACGAACGTCGGCACCCGCAGCGGCGACCTGTCCGGTACCGGCATCGCCCCGCGGCTGACGGCCGACCCCGAGCCCGGACAGATCGATTTCGGCGTCGTGGCGCCGGGCGACAGCGTCACGAGATCGGGACAGTTCACCAACAGCGGAACGGCACCGCTCGACATCGAGTGCCAGCTCGCTTCCGGCGCGGGCGACTTCGAAACGCAACCCGACCCGCTGAGCTGGTCGGGCATCCCGCCCGCCGAGGCGGTCGACTTCACGCTGGTCTTTGCGCCGACCAGCGGCGAGCAGCAAAGCGCCGTGCTGGAGTGTCAGACCAACGCTATCGATCAGCCTCAGTTCCAGTACCTGCTGACCGCGCCGGGCATCTTCGTGTTCACCGACCGTTTCGAGTCCTGACGGCAGTCTTGTGCGCCGAAACACCACCGGCGTGCTGATCCTGGGCGGCGTGGCCCTGAGCCGGTCCCGCCGCCCAACGCCAGTCATTCCGCGACAGGCGTGAAGCAAGCTTGGCAGAAGGCTGCTTTCCGGGTGAAGATGGCAATCTGACTGAACCCGCTGGAATCTTCCCGGAGCCCGGACCATGAACTCGAATTCACCAAGCCGCTGGATCGCCCTGCTGCGCGGCATCAACGTCGGCGGCCACAACAAGATCCCAATGGCCGAGCTGCGCAACATGTGCGCCGACCTCGGCTGGCAGCACGTGGCCACCTACATCCAGAGCGGCAATGTCCTGTTTTTCGCAGAAGGCACCACCTCCGCGCTGGAAAAGCAGCTCGCGGAAGCCATCGCCTCGCATTTCGGTCACCGTGTGTCGGTCATCGTGCGCCCGGCCGCCGCCTGGCCGCTCTACATCCGGCTCAACCCGTTTCCGGAAGCATCGGAAACCGAACCCAATCGCGTCGTGCTCGGGCTGGCCCAGAAGCCCCTGGCGGCCGACGCGGCCGAAAAGCTGAGCGAATTTGCCGCCTCGGGCGAGACGATCGCCCAGCGCACCGACAGCCTCTGGATCCACTACGCCTCCGGCCAGGCCGGCTCGAAGATCACCGCCGCCCTGCTCGACCGCCTGGCCGGCTCGCCGGTCACCACCCGCAACTGGCGCACGGTACTCGAGATCAACGAGATGATCGGTTGAGCCGCCCGCACGCCCGCTACTTCCATTTGGCCTCCATCCGCGCCACCGACTCACGGATCAGCGTCTCCAGCACCGCCGGATCGGCGTACTCGAGCCTGGTCAGGTACAGGCAGGACTTGCCGGTCTTGTGCTTGCCCAGCCGCTGCATCAGATCCTGGTATGGCTCGAACCCCGGCATGATGTAAATCGACAGCGCGCGCTTGCGCGGCGCGAACCCGGTCAGGAACCAGTTGCCTTCGTGGCCGGATTCGTAGCGGTAGTGATAATTGCCGTAGCCGATCATCGAAGAGCTCCAAAGCTCGGCCTCGAGCCCCGTGGCCCGATGAAAGATCTCGAGCAGCTGCTCGCACTCGCCCCTGCGCCGCTCATCGTCGAGACCGTCGACGTAGTCGCGTACTTCCCGGCTGACTGGTGCACTCATCTTGAACCGCCCTCTGTCGAAAGCCCCTTGGTCGGTCCATGCTACGGGCTGGCCCAAACGCCGCGCAACGCCCACGACGCGCGAGGCCCGCATCCACGGCATTTGACATCATTTCTACATCACTGTAGATTTTACGTCATGGTTCGTACCCAGATACAACTCCCCGACGAGCTCTACCGCGAAGCCAAGCGGATTGCCGCCGAGCAGGAAATCAGCCTGGCGGAGGTGCTGCGCCGCGGGCTGGAGCACATGCAGCGAATCTATCCGCCCGGACGCGGCGACGGCCCGTGGCAACCGCCCGCCCCCGACGCCCTGGGCGAGTTCCAGGCCCCGGAAGATTCCTGGCGCGAACTGGGCAACGCCTGACTTGCGCTCCATCGACACCAACATCCTGCTCTACGCGCACAATCGCGACTGCCCCGAGCATCAGCCAGCGCGGGCCTTCATCACCGAATGCGCGGCACGCGACGATGTCGCCGTCTGCGAGCTCGTCCTGATGGAGCTCTACCAACTGCTGCGCAACCCCGCCGTGCTGAGCAAACCGCTGAGCGCAGCGGATGCAGCCGGCGTCTGCCGCGCCTGGCGCAGCAATCCGCGCTGGGCCCTGATCGAGAACGCGCCGGTCATGGACAAGGTCTGGAACATCGCGCAACGCCCCGGCATCGCCCGACGAGCCGTGTTCGACGCACGCATCGCGCTCACCCTGCGCCACCACGGCATCACCGAATTCGCCACCGGCAACACCGCCGACTTCGAAGGCTACGGCTTCACCCGCCTGATCAATCCTGTCGACGACAGCGAGCACCAGGTCCACGAGGGCGATTAGCCCCCGACCAACACGATGCTGGTCACCCGCAAGGACCCTCTGACTTGCACGGCGCCTCCCCTGCCCCGATAATATCTAGCCAATCTAGCCAATTTCAGTGACCCATGGATTGGAAACTCGCCGACGCCAAGAACAAGTTCAGCGAAGTGGTTACCCGCGCGCTGA
>CAZSGS010000085.1:0-2211 GCA_964606365.1 uncultured Wenzhouxiangella sp.
GCCGGCGCCGAGAGAGCCTTCGGCAAGCACCCGATCATACAGCCGTTCGTCGTAGACCTGGATATCCCAGGGGCGCTGGCCATCGATCCCGATGCCGGCGGCGCGCAGTAATGCGACGACCTTCTCTTTTGCTGACACGATTGAACTCGCCGTGAAGTTGGAGCGGGGCTGATCCTTTCCGTTCCAGGCCCCGCCGGTATCCCCGGCCGGCGGGGCCGAAGAAAGCTTAGTCCTGTGGCTGCACTCCGGTCAAGCCACGGCGCACGAACCGTCCCTGCTGCTATCCTCTGCAGTTCGCTTGATTTCCGAAGATGGTTCCAGAGGGCGTAGTGATGGAATGGCTGCCGAGCTTCTCGATACCCGACTCAGCCTTCAGCCTGGTCGTCAGTACGGCCATCCTGTTTGTCTCCGTGCTGTTGACACGCGCCCTGACGGCGCGCTTCATCCGCCGGAGGGTCGCCGCGCCCGAACTGCGCCGCAAATGGCTGGTCAACTCGCGCAACGGCCTGTTGCTCCTCCTGCTGCTGGGGCTGGTGCTGATCTGGGGCAACGAGCTGCGCACCCTGGCGCTGTCGATCGTTGCGATCGCAGTGGCTGTCGTGGTTGCGACCAAGGAACTCATCCTGTGCTTGAGCGGCTCGCTGCTGAAGAGCGGCTCGAGCGCGTTCAACCTGGGTGACCGTATCCAGATCAAGGACTTCCGTGGCGACGTCATCGACCAGAACCTGTTGGCGACGACCATCATGGAGGTGGGTCCGGGCAAGTCCATGCATCAGCGCACCGGACGGATGATCGTCATTCCGAACGCGCTTTTCGTGTCCGAGCCGATCGTCAACGAGAGTTTTACCGAGAAATACGGCTTTCACGTCTTCACCGTTCCATTCCGCCGGGAGGACGATTGGCAGGGTGCCCGTCAGGCTTTCCTCGAGGCGGCCAATCGACAGTGCGAGCCGTTCATCGACCTGGCCCGGCAGCACATGGGCCGCGCCGGCGAGATGCGGGGGCTGGGAATTCCGCCCGTCGAACCGCGGGTCACGCTCCACGTGCCGAACGCGACGGAAGTCCACCTGGTCATCCGCCTTCCGGTTCCTGCCGGTCAGCGCAGTACGGTGGAACAGGTCATTCTCGACGAGGTGTTGCCCGGCGCCGGCTTGCCTGCCGCGGCCGGTAAGCCCGGCGAGCCGGAAGTCGAGCGGCCGGAGTAAACCGGACGCGCGAGTGGCGCGAATTGTGCCCCGCTTCGCGCTTCTTGACACTTCTGGACGGACAAGTTCGGCGCGAACGCGCTACATTGTGGGCATGACTCAACCCAGGGTCCTGATCGTCGACGACGATGTCGAGCTTTGCGCCATGCTCGAGGAGTTTCTCGGCGGCGAGAGCATGGCGGTCGACTGCGTCCACGACGGCGAAAGCGGTCGCGAGCGCGCACTGGTCGACGCAGCACCCGACGCCGTCGTGCTCGACGTGATGATGCCCGGCGCCAACGGCTTCGACGTGTTGCGCGAAATCCGGCGCCACAGCAACGTGCCGGTGATCATGCTGACCGCACGCGGCGACGACACCGACCGGATCGTGGGCCTGGAGCTCGGCGCCGACGACTACCTGCCCAAGCCTTTCAACCCGCGCGAGCTGGCGGCACGCCTGCGCGCGGTCTGGCGACGCGGAGAACCGGTTTCGGGCCAGGCCGGCGGGCGGTCGGTCCAGGTCGGGCGGCTGCAGCTCGACACCGGCAACCGGCGCGCCCGCGGCGCGACCGGCGAGATCGCCCTGACCGGTGCGGAGTTCGGGCTGCTCGAACTGCTGGCCGAAGCGCCCGGCGAGGTGTGCTCCAGGGACGCGCTGTCGAAGCACGCGCTCGGGCGCGATGCCCAGCCTTTCGACCGCAGCGTGGACACGCACGTCAGCCGCCTGCGACAAAAGCTCGAGGCGGCCGACGCCGGCGTGACCATCCGCAACATCCGCGGGCGCGGATACTGCCTGACGCCCGAAGAGCCGGACGCGTGAACCGGCTGTCGATCCGCATTTTCCTGGCTTTCTGGGCGGTGATCGTGCTCAGCCTGATCGCCGTGGTGCTGATCAATACCCAGATCCATCGCTACCAGCGCGGTGAGGAACTCGAGCGCGAAGCGTTCATCGAAGAGCGCATCGTCGAACCGGCGCAGACGGCCCTGGCGCGCCACGGCGAACGAAGCCTGCGGCACTGGCTGATGC
>CAZSGS010000085.1:2221-8860 GCA_964606365.1 uncultured Wenzhouxiangella sp.
ATCCGGGCGCGCGCGCGCGCGCTCGAGATCCACATCGTCGACCGCGACGGCGAGGAGATCCTGGGCAACCGCCTGCCGCGTTCCAGCCGGTCGATCGTCGCGGCCTGGCGCGAGGGCGAGGCGGCCGACCCGGGATCGTCGTCGCGCCGCTGGACGCGCGTGCTCGAAGCCCCCGGAGGGCGCCAGTACCTGCTGATCATGACGCGCCCGCCCCGACCCTTCCTGTTCCGTCTGTTCGGACCCTTCGGCCCGCTCGGGCTGCTGGCGGTCGCGATCGTCATGAGCGGGTTGATCAGCTTCGGCCTGGCGCGCTATATCGCCGGCCCCCTGCAGCGCATGCGCGAGGCCGGCAGCGCGCTGGGCGGTGGCGACCTGGCCGCCCGCCTGCCGCCACGTCTCACCCGCCGCGGCGACGAAATCGGCGGCCTGGCGCGCGACTTCAACCGCATGGCCGAGCAGCTATCGGGCCTGATCCAGGGCCAGCGCCAACTTCTGCGCGATGTCTCGCACGAGCTGCGCTCGCCGCTGGCGCGCATTCAGGTCGCACTCTCGCTGGCCGAGCGCGAGCACGATCCGCGCCACCTCGAGCGCATCCGGCTCGAGAGCGAGCGGCTCGACGCCCTGGTCGGAGAAATCCTCGCCTACGCCAGGCTGCAGCACGCCGATCCCCTGGAAAGCGTCGATTTCGACCTGGTCGACTGCCTCACCGAAATCGTCGCCGATGCGCGGCTCGAAGGCCGCTCGCGCGAGGTCGATGTCGCGCTCGAGGCGCCGGATCGGCTCGAGATCCACGGCGACGAGTCCATGCTCGCGCGCGCGATCGAGAACATCGTGCGCAACGCGGTTCGTCACACGCGGGAAGGGACCACCGTGACCGCCCGGCTCGAGGCAGGGAGCGACAGCATCCACTTGACCGTGGCCGACCAGGGCCCCGGTGTTGCAGCCGAAGAACTCGAACGCATCTTCGAGCCCTTCGTGCGCCTGAGCCCCGGGCGCAGCGAATCCGGCGCCGGCGGGGGCATCGGGCTGGCCATCGCCCGCGCCGCCGTGGAACGGCATGGCGGTGGCATTTCGGCGCGCAACGTTGGGTCGGGCGGGCTGGAGGTCAATCTGACGCTGCCGCTGTCGAAGCGCAGTGCCTGAACGGGACAATTCTTGACACTTCGAGCGATGGCTTGACCCTACTTGTCGGAGCGAACTCGCACACTGGACTCGTGGCTGATCGAGATCGGTCACTGCCCCAACCCAAACTCTCAAGGAGTGTGCAATGCAACATTTCCGACTGACCACCACAATCGCCGCGCTGACGTTTGTCGGCGTCTCGTCGATCGCCCTGGCCCGGGGCCCGGTCGATCACCTGGCCGAACGCCTGGATCTGGACGAACAGCAGGCGGCGACCCTGACCGTCCTGTTCGACGAGTATCGCGACCACGTGGCCAACGGGATCGAATGGCGCGATGCAGACGGCAAGCCCGATCCCGAAGCCCGGCAGCAGGTTCGCAACGCACGCAAAGCGCTGGACCGGGAAATCCTGGCCGTCCTGGACGACGCGCAGGCCGAGGCTTATACCCGGATGCGGGAAGAGCGAGAAGGACAGCGCGGCGGGAAGCGTCACGGCCCCGGACATGCGCGCGCGCTGGGTCAGCTCGACCTGAGCGAGGCGCAGGAGGAAGCGTTGCGTACCCTGATCGCCGAGCGCAAGGCCGAACACATGCAGGAACGGGCGCGCTTTCGCGATGACCTGGCGTCGATCCTGAGCGACGAGCAGCTGGCCCAATGGTCGGCCATGCGCGAAAATCGGCACGGCAAGCACCGCGATCGATAAAAGGACTGGTTTCCCGCCGATCCACCGGGTCGGCGGGAAGGCTCGTGCCGAAAGCAGCAACGAGCATATTGCCGTATCCTGCGAAAGAGCGAGCGCCTTTCAGACGGCGGCATTCGAGCCCATCTTTCCGCGGAGTTCTGAGCCGGCAGGACCCTCGACCTGGTGCCGGCACTTGGTCATGTGAGACAGAAGTATTTCGTCGCTGCCGGTCGAATGAAGGCCTTGAATCGAGGTCTTAAGCGGACGAGCCCGATTTGCGTCATCGTGACGAGAACGGGACGAAATGGAGACCGACATGACCAAGGGCAGAGACACGCAGGCGAAGGAAGGCAAGAAGAAGCCGGCCAAGACCCTGAAGGAAAAGCGAGCCGACAAGGCTGCCAAGAAAGATGGCAGCTACAAGCCGTCGGAAGGCGTCGAGAAGTTGAGGCGTCATTGACAGGCCTGGACGTGATTGCGATCGCTCGTGGACAATGGGGCTCGCTTTCACGTTCCGGAGTCATCCATGCGCGCCATCCTGATCAGCGAGTTCGGTGACCCGTCGGGCATCCGGGTCAGTGACATCGACCAGCCCCGGGCACCCGGTAAGGGTGAAGTCAGGCTCGACGTCGCCGGCATCGGCGTGGGCTTTTTCGACGGCCTGTTGATTCGCGGCGACTACCAGCTTCGCCCCGACCTGCCCTTCGTGCCCGGCTCTTCCCTGGCCGGCACGGTCGAGTCGGTGGGCGCCGGCGTCGAACATCTTGCGGCGGGCGACAGCGTGGCTGCCTTCGCCCTGCACGGCGGCATGGCCGAACAGGTCGTATTGCCGGCCAGTTCCTGCGCCCCGCTGCCGCCGGGCATCGACGCGGTCGACGCGGCCAATTTCTTCATTTCCTGGGCGACCAGCCTCTACGGACTGCGCGAGATCGGGCAGGTTCGCGCCGGTGAAACCGTGCTGGTTCTCGGCGCGTCCGGCAGCACGGGGACGACCGCCATCGAATGCGCAAAAGCGCTGGGCGCGAGAGTCATTGCCTGCGCCTCCAGCGAGGACAAGCGCCGACACTGTCTCGAACACGGTGCGGACCAGGTCATCGATTACACCGGCGACGGCTGGCGCGAGGAAGTCAAGGCGGCCACTAACAAGCGCGGCGTCGATGCGGTCTACGACCCGGTCGGCGGCGACATGTCCGAGGCGGCGCTGCGCCTGACGGCGCCCGGCGGGCGTTTCCTGGTGGTCGGCTTCGTTGCCGGCATCGCGAAGGTCCCGATGAACCTGCCGCTGCTCAAGCGCTGCAGCATCCACGGCGTCAACTGGGGCGGCACGGTGATGGCCGACCCGAGCGTTGTACCGCCCGTGATCGAGACCCTGGCGGAATGGACGACGACGGGCGCGATCGATCCGGCACCGACGCAAACTTACACGCTGGAAGAAGCCGGTCAGGCCTTCGCCGCCCTGTTCGGGCGTCGCTCCAGCGGCAGCCTGGTCATAACACCCTGAATGACTTGAGAATACGCGCCCGGGCCCCCAAAACTTCTTCTACACACCATTCAGTAGAGGGAGCCATGCGAACCGTAATCGCCATCCTGTTTGCCCTGTTCATCGTCCCGGCCACGGCCGAAACCGGACTGCCCGCGCCGTGCAGCGCGGACTTCAATATTCATGCCTACGTGGACGGCCAGCCCGACGGCGAGGCGCTGGTCGACGCGAGCGGTGTCCGCGGCGTCTCACGCCGGGCCGAGGACAGCGAGCGCCTGATGATCGCGCTCACCGAGCCGGCCGCTGCAAGCATGAAAGCGTTCACCAGCGACAACATCGGCGAACAACTCGTCGTGGTCTGCGACGGCGAGTCGGTCTGGCGCGCGCGCATCAATTCCGCCTTCGGCGATCGCTTCGAGATCAGGATGCCCGGGCAGAACACACGCTGAGGCAGCGCCTGACGGCAGTGATAGGATGAAGCGGTTCCACCAGAGGATATGTCGTATGCAGACCGCAGCCGGGAAGTTCGTCCCGATCGTTATCGCCGCGTTGCTGGTATCGGCCTGTGCGAGCTCGTCTTCATCCGGCCCGCAGGTGGCCGGAGACGCGCCGTGGTGGGAGTCGGCCGGGCCATGCCGCGTCTGGGTTCCCGGTCAGCCGGCGCCGGGTCGCGCGCCGGCCGGGGATCCCGGGCGCTCCACGACCCGGATGTCGCATCCCGGCGATTGCCGGGCCCTTCAGGCCGAAATGCCCGACGGCGCGGTGCTGATCGGCTCCAACTGAGCCGGCTCAGTCGATCAGATCCACCTGGAAGGATGCCGTTTGCGACTGCAGCCCGAAGTGACCGTAGGAAAAGCTGTAGGTCGCGGTCTCACCGCTGATTCTCGAGCTGTGGACGCCGCCGACCGTGCACACGCCGGTAGCGCAAACGACCTGGTCCGTCCATGACTTGATCGAGTAGACGCGGCTGCCAAGCGGCTTGCCGTCGAGCCCATCCAGAAACGGGCTGCTGACCGACAACCCCCAGTAGCCGCAGGTGCTGTTCCAGACGTTCCAGGGATAGGTGCCGCAGGTCCACAGCCCGCGAAAAGCGCCGGCGACGCCGACAAAGGCATCCACGTCGTTCGCCAGGCCATGGTCGTCAATCTGCTTGGCCGCCAGGGTGGCGCCCATGGAATGGCCGATGACGTCGATCTTGCCCGTGCAGGACACGGCCAGGGCCTCGACGATGGCATCGACAACCGGCTCTTCTTCGCTGCCGTTGTGGTTGTTGCAGGCCGCACAGGACTTGCTGCCCCAGTCGGGGCGCTGGATTTCGGCAGCGTCGTAGCCGGCGGCGAGCAGTTCGGCGTAGGTCTCGTTCCAATCGGCGGGCGAACCGACGTTGCCGTGGACCAGTACGACAGCGTCGTTGCAGGCCCAGGCCTGTACTCCGGCGAGCATCACGATCGCGAAAGCGGTGGTTCGAATCACTGCATGCATCATTGTTTCCCTCTCGTTCCTTCGATGGTGCTTGCAGCATGGCCCCGGCACGCGGGCGCGGGCAATTGGACGAAAGGGAAGGATGCCAGAGCGGCCGGCGCGAGAACGGCCGATTCGGATACCCGATCTTCAGGTCACCGCCCTTGCGCTGTACTTGGTTGTCATTTTCGGCGGCGGCTTCGTGATGGGCTCCCGGGGTAGGGATTTCGATTATGCTGGTTTCCGAAGTGATGCCGGATCGGCGCACTGGCACTTTGGATGGCACTGATCTTCGAAGCCATCATCTGCCGGTAATCGGCGACTTCCCGGTCATTGTTACCGGCGCCCTGGTTTCGCTGCTTCTGTATGGGCCAGTCTCGCCAAACACGCCACCGAGCACTCGCGACCCGGCCCTGGAGGACGTGGGCTGATCGCAAGCCGGGTGTATACTCGCGCGTGCAGGCATTGGCGCGGTGGAGGCGTTTGCCCCGGACCGTCACGGTTCTGAGCACGCCAACTTTCAGAGGCATCTCACCGGAGCAAGACCATGAGCGTCTCGCACGAACCGGCTCCCGACGACATGGCCGACGAGGTTCGCTCGGCGATCCGCTCGCAGCAGCGCCGCGGTTGGATCGGCAAGCTGGCCTGGATACTGGCCGCTATCGTCCTTCTTGCATTGATCACCTGGTGGCTGTGGCCTCGCGAGAAATCGGTCGAATGGCAGGCCCAGATCATCGATCGCGGCGACATGGTGCTCACGGCGACCGCCACCGGAAACCTCGAACCGCGGCGGGAAGTCACGGTGGGCGCCGAAATCTCCGGCCTGATTCGCGAAGTGAATGTCGACGAGAACGACAGGGTCGCCGTGGGTGATGTCCTTGCGCGATTCGACACCGAGGAGCTCGAGGTGAGCCTGGCGCAGGCGCAAGCGCGGCTGGCGCTGGCAAGGGCCTCGGTGGTGGAGGCCGAGGCCACGCTGGAGGAATCCCGGGCAAATGAACGACGACTGACCAACCTGGTCGAACGCAATGTCGCCTCGCGCGCAGAACTCGACGCGGCCAGTGCCGCGGTCAAGCGAGCGGCTGCCCGAATCGACTCGACACAGGCTTCGGTGCGCGAGGCCGAGGCCTCGGTTTCAGCCGCCCGTACCCGCCTGGACAAGGCCGTCATTACCTCCCCGATCAACGGCGTCGTGCTCAAACGCGATGTCGAACCCGGCAACACGGTGGCGGCCAGTTTCCAGGCGCCCGAACTCTTCGTCCTGGCCGAGGACCTGCGCGAAATGGAGCTGCACGTCTCCGTCGACGAGGCCGACGTGGGCCTGATCGAGGCAGGCCAGCCGGCAGGCTTCACCGTCGACGCCTGGCCGGGTCGGGAGTTCGAAGCTCACGTGCTACGGGTCTTTCTGTACCCGAACATCGAAAGCAACGTGGTCACCTACACCACGGTGCTGGATGTCGACAACAGCGACGAGAGCCTCCTGCCGGGCATGACTGCCACGGCTACGATCACGACGGGAACACGCGAGGACATCGTCCGAATTCCCAACGCTGCGCTTCGTTTCCAGCCGCCGGCAGAACAGGTCGGCGGCGGCATGCTTTCGGGGCCACCCGGGATGATGCGCAGCGGGTCAGGCGCGACCGGGGGTGCGGTCTGGCTCTTGCGAAACGGCCAACCCGAAAGAGTCCCGGTGCGAACCGGGCATACCGACGGCCTGTATACGGAAGTGCTCGGCGAGGCCGTATCGGCCGGCGACCGGGTCATCGTCGGCCTGGTCCGCTCGGACAGCTGATTCGCGCCGGCCGTGTCCATCCGGAACGACCTCAGCAGGACGCCTTCCCCCACCGTGCTGAAGATGCGCGGCATCTACAAGCTCTACGGCCAGGGTGCAGCC
>CAZSGS010000086.1:0-3331 GCA_964606365.1 uncultured Wenzhouxiangella sp.
CGTTTCCATCGAGGACCTGCCGGCCGAGATCGCGGCCGGCTCCGAGATCGACTACCGCCTGCGCGTGGCCAACCTGGGCAGCAGCAACGCCCGCGCGGCCGAGGTGGTTCACCTGCCGCCCGAGGCGCTTTCGGTCGAGGCCTGGTCGTGTTCGGCCGACCGCGAACCCGGCCGGCTCGATCCGCGCCCGCCGCCGCCGCAGGAACTGGCCGCCTATCGCGCCGCCGTGGTCAGCCCGGACGGTCGCCACCTCTATGCCGTGGGCGACGCCGCCTCCGGAACCTCCGCGGTTGCGCTGTTCTCGCGCGACGGTCTCAGCGGGGCGCTGGAACCGCAGCAGGTCATCGAGAACCTCGACGCGGCGACCGATCCCGCCGGCGATCCGCTCGTGGTCGACGGCCTGGGGGATGCCCGGGCACTGGCCATCAGTCCCGACGGCGCGCACGTCTACATCGCCGGTTACGGTGACGACGCCGTGTCGGTGTTCGCCCGCGATTCCTTCGACGGTGCCCTGAGCTACGTCGGGCTGGTGCGCGACAGCGTCGATGCCGAAGGACTTGCCGGTCCGAAGGCGCTCGCGGTGAGCGCCGACGGCGAGCATCTCTACGTGGCCGCCTCGCTCGACGACGCGGTGACCGTCCTCGAACGCGATCCGGCCGCGGGAACGCTCCAGGCCGTGCAGATTCGCCGCAACGGCGTCGACGGCGTGACCGACCTGGTCGATCCCTCGGACCTGGGTATCAGTGCCGACGGCAGCCGTGTGATGGTCGCCGCCCGCGGAAGCGACGCCATCGTCCAGTTCGCTCGACTCGGCGACGGGCTGCTCGAGAACGGGCCGGTGTTCGCCGACGGCGAGACGGTGATCGACGGCGAAGACAGCTACCCGCTGACCGGCCTGGCCGGGGTCCGATCGCTGGCCATCGCGCAAGACGGCCAGACCTTCTACTCGCTTTCCCGCGACGGCGCCGATCACGCCCTGGTGGTATTCGAGCGTCTGTCGGACTCGGCGATCCGACCCACGCGCGTGCTGGTCGACGGCGATTCGATCGGTGATCCGGCCGTCGTGATCGAAGGGCTGGCCGGCGCTTCCACGCTGGCGCTCAATGCCGGCGACGAGCAACTCTACGTTGCCGGCAGGGATCCGGACGACGATCTGCGCAGCGTCGCCGCCTTTGGCTCGGCGGGCATGGAAGACATGCAGTTCCTCGGCCGTTTCGACGGTTCCTCGATTGCCGACCCGGCCCGCGCGACCCGCCTGGCGACCGCGCCCGGCGGCGGGCACGTCTATCTACTCGGCGGTGACGGCGCGGCAATCGATCATTTCGAGGTGCTCGGCGGCTCGCGCTGTGGACGCTCGGGCAGCGGTCTCGTGGTCGATACGGTGAGCCTCGAATCCGGCGGCGAAGTGGTCTACGAGATATCCGCCCGGGTCGGCGCCAATGCGCGCGGGGAGCTGCTGGCCGAAGCCGCTGTGGCACCGGGTGAGGGTCTGATCGACCCGGACCGCGGCAACAACCTGGCCGCGGTCGAAAGCACCATCGTGGCCGAGGCGGCGATCGAGGTCGACAAGGCCCTGCAGACCGATCCGGTGGTTGCGGGCGAACCCGTGACCTGGACCATCGACATCACGAATCACGGCCCCGGCACCGTCTGGGGGCTGGCCATCAGCGATGAACTGCCCGCGTTGCCCGGCGATCAGCCGGCGCCGGGCGCGCCGGGCGTGGTCGCCGGTTCGGCGGAGTGGTTTTGCGAGGGCACCTCCCAGCTCGCCATTGCCCAGACGCTTTCCGAACCCCGTCTCCAGGGTGCTTCGGGTGCCGTGTTCTCTTCCGACGGCCAGTGGGCGGCAGCGACCGGCGCCGAGTCCGGGACGCTCACGCTCTACAGCCGCAATCCGACCAACGGCTGGCTCACGGAGGTTGCGACGATCGCCCAGGGCGATGACATCGAGGACGAGGATGGCGATCCCGTCGGCGAAGTCACCGGCCTGGAAGGCGCCGGCGATCTGTGGATCGCGCCCGACAACGACTTTCTCTATGTCGCGGCGGCCGATGGAGATGCGGTTTCCTGGTTCGAGATCGACGCCGAGGAAGGCGAGCTGCATCTGGCCGGCCTGATCGTCGACGGCGAGAGCACGGGCTTGTCGCTCGAGCGGCCCGCACGGCTGCGCGCCGACGCCCGGGGAGAGTTCCTCTACGTCGCGGCTCGCGATTCCAGTGCGATCACGGTCTTCGAGCGCGACGGCATCACCGGCAACCTGGCATGGATCGAGTCGCGCCGTAGCGGCATCGGCTTGCCGAACAACCTGCTCGACGGCGTGATCGACCTGTCCATCTCGCCCGATCAGCGCTTCCTCTACGCTGCCGCGTCGATGCACGACGGTATCGCGATCTTCGAGCGCAACGAAGACGGATCCCTGGTCTACAGCGACCGGCTGCGCAACGGTGACGTCCAGGACGATGTCACGGTAACCGGGCTCGGCCTGGTGCAGTCGATTGCGGTCAGCGCGCAAGGTCGGTATCTGTATGCCGCGGCGCTGGCGGACGATTCGCTCACCGTGTTCGAGCGCGACGCCGAAAGCGGGGCGCTGGTGCTCGCGGCGCACTATCGCGATGGCTACGATGGGGTCGAGGACTTCGACGGCGCCAACGCGGTTTCCCTGAGCCCCGACGGCGAGCATCTGTACCTGTCGGCGCGAAACGACGGCGTCGTCAACGTATTCGATCGCGACTGGGGCAGCGGCGAAGTCGAGCGGATCGAGACGCTGGCGGTGCCCGAGCTGGCCGGACTCGAGCGCCTGGTGATCGATGCCGAGGGCGGCCATCTGCTGGCGACGACCGGGTACCAGTCGGGCGCTGTGGTCAACTTGCTGCGGCGGCCCGAAGGCTATTGCGGAATCGATACCTTGCAGTCCGACAGCCTGTTCGACCAGGTCGACCTCGCCGCCGGCGCCAGCCTGCGCTATACCGTCGAGGCGCTGGTGCACCCCGGGGCCCGCGGCGAACTGGTGAATACCGCCAGCGCCGAGTTGCCGGCCGGTTACACGGCGCAGACGCCCGACGACCAGGCGGATTCCGCCCAGGGAACGATCGATGTCGTCACCGACCTGACCGTCGACAAGTCCATCGACGGCGACAGCGGCTCGCTGGTGGCCGGCAATGACGTCACCTACGTGCTCGACGTTCGGAATCTCGGACCCTCCCATGCTTTCGGTGCCGAGGTGCTCGACGATCTCCCGGACGAGCTTCTCGACGCGAGCTGGTCCTGCCAGACGATTCCAGCGGACTCGGCCGGTTCCGACTGCGCGGCGCAGGGCAGCGGAGATCTGTCC
>CAZSGS010000086.1:3341-8261 GCA_964606365.1 uncultured Wenzhouxiangella sp.
GAGGCGGTGGATCTGCTGGTCGACGAGCGTTTGCTCTACCTGGTCGAGGGACGGATCGCCCCCGACCTGATCGGCCAGCTCGAGAACGTCGCCGAGGTCGCCCCGTCGGCCGATGCCTCCGACCCCGACCCCGGCAGCAATGTCGACTCGGTAACGGCCAGCGTGAGCGCCGCGGCCGATATCGTCGTCGCCATCGCGGCCCTGGCGCCTGAAGCGGTGCCGGGCGGCACGGTTGAGTTCGAGATCGTGGTCGAGAACATCGGCCCCAGTGACGCACCCCAGGTTGCCGTCTCCGACCAGCTGCCGGCGCCGCTCGTGGCCGGGGACTGGACGTGTACCGCGCAGGGACCCGCGAGTTGCCCGGCGACCGCGGGCAGCGGATCGATCGATCTGGTCACGCCCGTCCCCGCGGACGGAAGCCTGACGTTCCTTGTCGAGGCGGGGGTCGATGGCGACGCCGCGCCGGGCGAGGTCACCGCCTCGGTCGAGGCGCAGTTGCTGGGTACCGAGGTTGGCGACCCCGAACCCGGCAACAACGCCGACGCCGCCACCGTGACGGTCGTCGAGTCGCTGGCCGACGTGGCCGTGACCAAGACCGTCGATCGAGCCAGCGCGATGTGGGGTGACCTGCTGACCTACCAGATCGTGATCGTCAACAACGGTCCGGGGGCAGCGGCGTCGACCGCCATCGTCGACGTCATGCCCGAAGCCCTGGAGAACGTCAGCTGGACCTGCGCGGCCGCCGCCGGCGCCGCCTGTCCGACGGCTTCCGGCAGCGGTGATATCGATGTCAGCGCCGATCTGCCGACGGGCGCCTCGCTGAACTTCGAGGTGGTCGGCGAAGTCGCCGACGGCGTGCCGCTCGGCGCCGAAGAGCAGATCGTCAACCAGGCGAGCGCGATCAGCGAGGCGGACGATCCCGACGACACGAACAACGACGCGACGGCCGTGACCGTGCTCGACCGCCACCTGATATTCAACGACCGCTTCGAAACACAAGAAGCGAACAGTCAATCGGAGGATGAATCATGAAGGGCTGCCGTATCACGCTGCTCCTGCTGGCCGCGGCGACCTTGCTGGTCGCCTGCAACGGCGACGCGGACCTCACCGGCGAAGAGCGGGTGCTTGCCCGCGTCGGCGAGGACGTCATCACGGTCGGCGAGTTCACGCGCGAGCTCGAAGCGCGCAACGACCGGCGCCCCGGTTACTACGCCAGCGAGGAAAGGCGGGCGGCGCTGCTCGAGGAGATGATCGAGTGGCACGTCCTGCTGGCCGAGGCGCGGTCGGCCGGTGTGACCCGGGACCCCGAGTTCCGGCGCCTGGTCGAGCGCATGACCGTCCAGCGACTGCGCCAGCAGCGAATGGCGTCGGAGCTGGCCGAAACGGGCATCGCCGACGCGGATGTCGCAGCGCACTACGAGGAGCACGTCGATACGTTCACCCGCCCCGAGCGTCGCCGCATCGCCATGCTGCGCGTCGACCGGCCCGCCGAGGCCGGGGATGCCGAGCAGGCGCGCATCCGCATCGAAGAGGCTCGCCAGGCCGCCGAGGCACTGCCCGCGGAGACGACCCACTTCGGCGACGTGGCGGTCGAGTATTCCGACGATCGCAGCAGCCGCTACCAGGGCGGGGTGGTCGGCTGGCTGGTCGATCAGTCCGAGCAGCGCTATCGCTGGGATCCCGAGGTGATCGAGGCGGCGTTCGCGCTCGAGGAACCCGGCGAGATCAGCCCCGTCGTGACCACCGCCTCCGGTTACTTCATCGTTCGCCTGGCCGAGCTCGAGCCCGAGCGGATCACGCCGCTCGAGCAAGTGGCTGACGGGATTCGCCACCGCATCAACCGCGAGCGCGCGCGGGATTTCGAAAGCGGTTTCGTCGATCGCATTCGCCAATCGCACCCGGTTGAAATCAACGACGAGCGTCTGGCCCGGATTCCGCCGCCGAGGAGCATTCCGCCCGAGCGCGAGGACGCCGACGGAGCGCGACGACCTCCGGCGCTGCCGGCCGAAGCCGACCCGGAAACCGATCAATCATGAGTATTGCCATGCGCCCGATGCACATTCTCGCCATTGGCCTGTGCGCGCTGTTGTGCGCGCTCATGCCGAACGACCTGAACGCGGCCTCCACCGAGCAGACGATCGAACTGCAGCCCGGCTGGAACGCCATTTACGTGGAACTGCAGCCGGACAACGACTCGATCGAGCAGGTCTTCGCCGGCCTCCCGGTCGCCAGCGTCTGGCGCTGGTTGCCGGACGACCGGCCGTTGGCGTTCATCCAGGACCCCGATGAAGACCTGCTGACCATCGACGGCTGGTACGGCTATTTTCCGTCGCATCGGCCCGAGAGCATATTGACCAACCTGTTCACGGTTTCGCCCAACCAGGCCTACCTGGTTCGCCTGCTGGGGAACGAGTCGCGCGAACTCACCATCACGGGTCGCCCGGTGTTGCGCAGGCAGGCCTGGCGCCCGGACGATTTCCAGTTCACCGGTTTTCACGTCGAGCCCGGCAACGAACCGACGTTCCAGAACTGGTTCGCCGGATCACAAGCGCACCAGGCCGGGCCCATCTTCCGGCTCGACGACAACGGCGAGTGGGTGGAAGTGACCCAGCCGGCGATCGAGTCCATTCGCAGCGGGGAGGCCTACTGGGTTTACACCGAGGGTCGCTCGAACTACCAGGGGCCGATGCCGGTGTCGCTGGAGTTCGGCAACCGCGTCGATTTCGACCGGTCGCTGTCGCGCGAGACCGTTTTGCTGAACAACTTCTCGGGCCTCAACAACCAGATCCTCATCCGCAAGCTGCCCGCGGACAACCCCGTTCCGCTCGCGCTGCAGCGCCACGACGAGGTCACTCGCGAGGTCTTCTGGCCGACGCTGGAAGAAGAGACCGTGGTTCCGGTCGAGGTGGATTCGGGCGAGATCCTGGGCCTGGGGGTCAACCGCGCCGGGCTGTTCACCGCCGAGGCCAGCCAGATCCTCGAGTTCACCAACGGCCTCGGTGCGCGCCGCCTGCTGCATGTCGGCGTGCAGTCCCTGGCACCGAGCGAAAGCGAAACACAGCGTGCCCGCGCGGCCATGCAGGCCAACGCCGACGGCAAGACCCGCGATCTGCGGACGACCGACCCGCGCTACGCCGGACTGTGGGTCGGCGTAGCCGCGATCGACAGCGTCAGCATGGCGCAACAGGGTGGCGTGGTTCCGGTGCCGACCGACAGCGAGTTTCCGCTGCGCATCATGATGCACGTCGACGCGGCCGGAAACGTGCGCCTGCTCAACGAGGTCATCCTGATGTGGGAGGAGGGCGAAGCGGTGCCCGACGAAGACGACCCGGAGTTCACGCGCATCGAGACGCCGGGCCGTTTCGTGCTGCTGACCGACGACACGCTGATACCCAACTACACCGGCGTGGTCGAGCGCGGCGGCGAGGCCGCAGGCAATCGGGTGAGCACCGCCGCCTACGATTTCCCCGGCGACGAGCTCGACCTGTCGGGCAGCTTCGGGCTCGGGGGCGCGGTCTTCGGAACGATCGTGATCGAGCCCGACTTCGCCACCAATCCCTTCCTCCATCGCTTTCATCCCGATCACGACAATCTCGACGCCCAGTACCTCAACTTCGAGCAGGAGGCCTACGAGGTGACGCGGGAACTGGAGCTGTTCTTCGCCGAGGAGGACCCGGAGAACTTCGACCGGCCCGAATGGGGTGACGAGGAGGTCGCCGGCACCTATACCGAGGCGATCTCCGGCCTCCACCGCTCAACCATTTTCATCAGCGGAATCTTCAGGATGCGGCGGGCGAGCAGCGTCCCGTTGCTGAACCAGTGAGTGTCTCAATGATGCCAGTTTCAATCCATTCCAGAACATTCGGCCTCGCGCTTCTGGCCGTGTCGCTCGTGCCGTCCGCGGCGCAGGCCGTGTGGCCGTCGAGCGCCGGCGGCGACGGCGATGATCATGCCAGCGCCACCGTCGTCGGGCCGACCGGGGCGGTCTACGTGACCGGCAGTTTCTCCGGCGAGGCGGTCTTCGGCGATGGGGTCACACTCAGCGCCCGCGGGCCGGAGGATATCTTCGTGGCCCGCTATTCCGCCGCCGGGACCCTCGATTGGGTCACGCGGGCGGGTAGCAGCCTCTCCGATCGGGCCAACGATATCGCGCTCGACGAATCCGGCGATGTCTACATTGCGGGTCGTTTCTCGGGGCAGGCCGATTTCGGCAATACGGAGCTGTCGTCATCGACCCTCGATTCGGACGTGTTCGTCGCCAAGCTCGACTCGTCCGGGCAATGGCTGTGGGCCAAGGCCGCCAACGGCGACTACGACGACGAAGCGACCAGCCTGGTCCTGCTGCCGGGCGACAACACGACGATTCCCCCGACGCCGACCCGCGCCGTGGTGGGCGGCTACTATGAATGCGAACTTTCCTTCAATACCCCCGAAAGTCCGCCGTTCGATGGGTTCGACGAGACCCTGAGCAACGCGGGGGAATGCGGCAGCGAGCGCAAGGAGCGCTATTTCCTCGCCGCCATCGATTCCGACGGCAAGTGGCAGTGGGTGATGGGCCAGCCCGAGGAGGGCGACGGCTTCGGTATCGAAAGCCGGATCACCGATCTCGACGTCAGCGAATCCGGTTCGGTCGCGGCCCTGGCCGACGCCGAACTGCGCACCGGCAATTTCTTTACCGGTGGCAACTGGCTGCGGTTCCTGACCGGGTTTCTCGTCCCCAATACGCCGGGCGAAAAGCAGAACGCGCTCGTGCTCAACCAGGACTTCGACTTCACCGAGGCGAGCAATCCGCGCCTGCATCTGCTCCACCGCTGGGACCTGGATCAGCCGACTACCTGTTACGACATCGCCACCATGGACTACTCCACCGACGGCGGTGCTTCCTGGCATTATGCTGACAACGGGCTGCCTGCAGTTTCC
>CAZSGS010000086.1:8271-8842 GCA_964606365.1 uncultured Wenzhouxiangella sp.
TAACTAGGCCGCGTTCTTTAACATGTACCTTCGGGTACAACGGTATCCAGAACGGTTTCGAGAACAACCCGGTTCAAGGGTTCGGCTGGTGTTTTCAAAGCCCTTTGTGGGACGTCCCCATTCTCAGCGACCTCGACCTGTCGGCACTCAGTGGTGAGGAATCGGTCCGGTTCCGTTGGGTGCTCGGCGAAGGAATCGCCGTCGGGCGCCTCTTCTGGCAGATCTTCCAGATCAATCTGTTCGACGACAACGGCAGCCTGTTCGGGGGCGTCCAGGACAGCGAGGCTTCGGTGATCGGGCGCCTGACGAATATCGAGCAGGGCGAGCCCGAATGGAGCTGGACGAAGGAGTCGGGCGACGGCCTGAGGCTGGAGAAGATCGGCTTCGCGCCGGTCGTCGATTCGACCATCTATGCCGTGGGTGAAACCTCCGGCGGGATCACCCTTCCCGAGGGAACGAGCAACCTCGACACCGCCGGCGCGGCGGTCGTCAGCCTCTCGAGCTTCCAGGGCAACTTCCAGTGGGGTCGCTCGTATTCGGGCGGCGCAGCCAGGGATATCGTCGTCGACGG
>CAZSGS010000087.1:0-2536 GCA_964606365.1 uncultured Wenzhouxiangella sp.
GAAACCAGTGGACATGCCAATCGCCGTTGTCGATCATACCCAAAAGCTCCATTGGCAGCCATGCCATAAACGCCGCGATCAGGACGATCGAGGTCGCAATTCCACGTCTGGCAAGCAGCTGTTCCATTGTTTTGTCGTAGAGGCTGAATTCCTGTAAAGGCCGAGGAGAGCGGCATCGACCCCGACGAAAAATTGGCAGACCGATGCCGGTTGACGGAATGTACATCCCGAGCCGAAAGAACTGAGTCTAGCAGAGCACAACCCGGCGGCCTGGACTGATACCAGTTGTTCTCTGCAACGAGACGTGGCTCCCGGCCGTGCGCACATTCATACTCAGAATCACACTTTACGTGCAATTGCGTAATGACTGCCGATCCCCGCCCGCCTAGGATACTTTCATCCTCGACGACAGACTCAAAGGGAGTCTTAAACCATGATGGGAGTGATTCTTGCAATTCGAAATCGTCTGGCAGGTGCCGGCCTCTGGCTGGCGCCGCTGGGGCTTCGACTTCTGCTGGCCTACGAGTTCTTCAGCGCCGGCCAGAACAAGTTGGGGGCCGGCCTGGGTGAAGCGCCCGGATGGTTTGCCAACCAGGACTTCCCCTTTCCCTTCGGCGTTCTACCGGCCGACATGAACTGGATGCTTGTCACTCTGGGCGAAGTGACGGCCGGCGTGGCTTTGCTTTTGGGTCTGTCCACGCGCTTTTTTGCGTTCGTGTTGCTGATCATCACGCCCGTGGCGATTGCCGCGGTGCACTGGCCGGAATCCTGGGCCAGCCTGGGCCAACTGTGGGAAGGCTACTCGGTCTCGCGGGTGATGGACGATGGCGAGTTCCGGGGCAACTACCGCATTCCGCTGCTGTTCATGGCCATGCTGCTTCCGCTGCTGTTCTCAGGTGGCGGGCGCCTGAGTCTCGATCACCTGATCGTGCGACTGACCGGCAATGCCGGGGCGCTCGAGCCGGTAGTCGATTCCACGGCGTTCGCACTGGCCGCCCTGGTATTCGCGCTGGTCACGGTCTGGCTGATCCCGTCGTGGGGCATCGTACTGGCCGTGGTTGCGGCTGCCTTGTTCATTCGTGCCAGAATAACCAGCCAGCCCGCCGCACACGGCGACAGCGACTGAGTTGATGACAGCCAGAACATCCAAGGCAAGCGATCGTGCTCGCGCCCCCTGTGTTTTCGTCACCGACGACGACGACTCGGTACGCGAGGCGATCGCCTTCCTGCTCGACTCCGAGAACCTTGATTACAGGCTCTGCGCCTCGGCTGACGAGCTGCTCGACGCGATCACTCCCGAACACCGCGGATGTATCCTGCTCGACGTGCGAATGCCCGGCCTGGACGGCCTGCAGGCGCAGCAGGCGCTCAACCAGCGCGGCATCCGGCTGCCGGTGATCTTCATTTCCGGGCATGCCGATGTCTCCACGGCGGTCCGGGCCGTGCAGGCCGGCGCGCTTGACTTCGTCGAGAAGCCCTTCGACGACGAGTTGCTGCTCGAGAAGATACGCAATGCAACGGATCTCGATCGAGCGGAGTGGGAGAACAAGATCGAGCGCGACGAAATCGAGCGTAGAATCGCATCCCTCACGCCCCGCGAACGCCAGGTCGTGGAGGGCATTCTGGAGGGCAAACTCAACAAGATCATTGCCGACGATCTGGACATCAGCGTGCGCACGGTCGAGATCCACCGTGCCAATGCGCTCGACAAGATCGGGGCACGGAACAGCTCGGATATGATCCGTATGGTGCTGTCGAGCCACAGCTACCGCGACTGGCTCCTGTAACGGACACTATGCTTGTTCGAATCGATGAATCGGCAGGCTGAAGCAAAAGATCGCACCCGGTTCGGGCTTATCCTCGATCCACAGCGCCCCCTTGTGCCGATCGACAACCGATCGGCACAGCGAAAGGCCGATACCCAGGCCCTGCTTGCGTGTGCTGACGAAGGGATCGAACAGCCGGTCGCGCAGTGCATCATCGACGCCCTTGCCGGTGTCGCTGACGCGAACCACTACTGACTCGCCTTCGGCAACCACGCTTACGGTCAGCTCGCGTTGTCTGTGGTCGCTTTCGTTGATGGCTTCGATACCGTTGCGCACCAGATTGAAGACCACCTGCTGAATCAGCACCGAGTCGACCCGCACCGTGGGCAGCTCCGCGGGCGCAGACAGCTGCAGGCGCACATGGTGATGCCGGGCCTCGGTCTCGAGCAGGATCCGGCACTCGCGGAGCAGGTGCGAAGCCGGAATCGGGTGCGGTTTCATCTCGCCGCGCTGGATAAACGTTCGCAGCTTGCTCACCACTTCACGGGCGTGTTCTGCGCTGGCCAGCGAGTTGCTCATGGCCTTGTGCAGGTCGGCCTCGGAAAGCCGGCCCTGTTCGAGCATGCGCAGACAGGTTCGGCAATAAGTCATGATGGCGGTCAACGGCTGGTTGACCTCGTGGGCCAGCGCGGAGGCCAGCTCGCCCATTGAACCCAGGCGCGAGACATGCGCCAGTTCGGCCAGGTGCTGGCGCGCCTGGGCTTCACTGT
>CAZSGS010000087.1:2546-8721 GCA_964606365.1 uncultured Wenzhouxiangella sp.
GTTGGCGCTCGGCCTGGAGGCGCTCAATCTCGGCGCCCGCGCGGGCGGCAATGATGCGAAACATCGACTCGACCACGGCGTCCTCGGTCATGGGCTTGCGACCGTAGACGGCAATATGCCCCAGTGTGCGTCCGTCGCTGGGCGCGAGCACCGGGATGCCGATGAAGCTCGCCATGCCGCCCTCCTCGGCGGCCCATTCCGGAAACCGCTTCGACAGATCGTCGGGATAGAAGCAGAAGGCCCCGCCGTGAATCACTTCTTCGCAGGGCGTTCCAACCAGGTCGAACTCGATGTTCTCGGCGATGCCCTCGCCTTCCCAGAACGCCAGCGTGCGCACGTGGTTTTCGGGATACTCCAGGCACTCGGTCGCCAGGGCGGCTTCGACCTCGAGACTCTGGGCCAGTCGTGTGACCAGGGCGCGGAAATAGTCTCCGCCGGTGAGCGGCGCCGTGACCTCGTTGATCATCTCGATCATCTGCTCGACGCGCCAGCGCAGCGGCGCAGCGGAGGCGGCGCCTGTCGCCTTCGCCGCCGAGGATTGTGAAACGGGGTCTTCCATCACGCCGCTCGCATTGATCGTCTCGAAGCCATCTTGTGAATACGGCCTGTGACAGCACAGCCACCTGCCTCTATGATGTGCGGGGTTCGATACAAAGGCAAATCGGAATGGAATGGTTGAGCTGGGAACTGTTGATCTGGCCGGCTTGGGTGCTGGCCGTGGTACTGGTGCTCGTCGGGCTGGCGGGGACGATCCTGCCGATTCTGCCGGGGGTTCCAATCGTGCTGCTGGGGCTGGTACTGATGGCCTGGCTGGACGGATTCGAGCGCGTGGGCTGGTGGACACTGCTGTGGCTGACGACGCTGACCGCGCTTTCGGTGCTGGTCGACTTCATCGCCACGGCCGAAGGCGCGAGGCGCTTCGGCGCAGGCCGGCTGGCCATCCTGGGCGCGACTCTGGGCCTGCTCGTCGGGCTGTTCTTCGGTATCCCGGGCATCCTGCTCGGCCCCTTCGTGGGCGCCGTGCTCGGCCACATGGCCGGGAAAGCCAACCTGGACGACTCGCTTCGCGCCGGGGTCGGGGCCAGTCTCGGCGTCGTGGTGGGCACCGTGGCCGGGGCAGCCATCGGCGCGATCATGGTCGTCTGGTTCACCCTGGCCTGGTGGTTGTGATCGGTCAGGAGTTGGGTTCCGGGTCCCCGGTTTCGGGCAATGATCGCGTAGGTCGGGGTCGCATCCCCGACGGACAACCTGTCAGATTTTGATCACACGTGAGCTACGCGCGTACAGCCCCTCTACCTCGTCGGTCGGGGACGCGGCCCCGACCTACGCGGGCCTTCCTGAACCTTTCTTCTAAACGAACGAACTCACGCACAGGCTGATCAGCCCGCCGGAGAAAATCCCCAGGCCGAGCATCGCCAACCCGTTGACGGTCAGAACCGCCCGAAAGTCGACGGGGGCCGTGATCGGCGCCGCGTCCTCGGGCTCGTCGAAGTACATCAGCTTGACCACGCGCAGATAGTAGAACGCACCGATTACAGCGGTGAGCACGGCCAGCACCGACAGCCAGGTGAATCCGGCCGACAGCGCCGCGGCAATCACCTGCCACTTGGCGAAGAAGCCGACGAACACCGGAATGCCGGCCAGCGAGAACATCAGCATCAGCATCATCAGGGCGTGCCAGGGGTTGCGCTTGGCCAGTCCCTTGAGGTCGTCGAGGTTTTCGGCTTCCGCGCCCTTGTTGGACAGCAGGATCAACACCGCGAACGCACCGGCCGACATGATGGCGTAGACAATGGCGTAGAACATGGCCGCGGCATAGCCTTGCTGGGTGGCCGGCAGCAGGCCGAGCAGCACGAAGCCCATATGCGAGATGGTCGAGTAGGCCAGCATTCGCTTGATATTGGTCTGTGCGATCGCGACGACATTGCCGAGAACCATCGACAACGCGGCCAGAACGATCAGCATGCCCTGCCAGTCGTCGTGCAGCTCGATCAGACCGTTGTCGAGCAGTCGGATCGCCAGGGCCACGGCCGCCAACTTGGGCACTGAACTGAGGAACAGGGTAATGGGCAGCGGAGCGCCGTGGTAGACGTCGGGCACCCACATATGCAGCGGCACCGCACCCAGCTTGAAAGCGATGCCGAGAACGATGAAGACAAGCCCGACGGCCAGCAACATGCTCTCGCCCATGCCGGAGGCGAGTGCCGCACTGACCGCGGTAAGGTCGAGGCTGCCGGTAGCGCCGAAGATCAGGCTCATCCCGAATAGCAGGAACCCGGATGCCATCGAACCCAGCACGAAGTACTTCATGGCCGCTTCGGAGCCCTGCAGGGACTTCCGGTCCAGGGCGACCAGCGGATAACTGGCCAGGGTAAGCAGCTCCAGGCCCAGGTAGACCGTCAGCAGCGAGCTGGCGGAAATGAGCACCATCGTGCCGAGCAGGGCGAACAGACTCAGCGTATAGAACTCGCCCTTGAACAGGTTGAACTGCCGCAAGTAGTGCTTTGCGTAGATAAACACACCGATCAGGATCACGTAGCAGAACACCTTCAGCACGTCGCCGAAACGGTCGCGGATAAAGGTGTCACTGAAGGCGTAGGCCACCTCGCCGGGCGCCATCATCAGGCGCAGGCTCAGGATCGCAGCGAAAACCAGCGTGACCACCGCCAGCATGTGCGTAAGACCGCGCCGCTCGTCGGAGATGAACAGGTCGGCCAGCAGGATCACGCAGGTCATGCTGAGCACGAAGATCTCGGGCAGCGCCAGTTGCAGTTCGGCAATAGTCATGATGTCGTCAATTCACTCTTGGTTCTTTCAACCGCAGATGAACGCAGATAAACGCGGATCAACACACTCTCGCATTCTGCTCCGATTGCCTTGGCTCGCCTGCTCAACCGATCTATGGAGACCGACAATCCATTTTCCAATCTGCGTTCATCTGCGTTCATCTGCGGTTACAAATCCAAATCAGCCGAGTTTCGATTGCACGATGTGCTCGACCAGGTTCTGGATCGAGGGCTCCATCAGTTCGATCAGCGGGTAGGGCCATATGCCGAGCGCCAGGGTCAGCACGGCCAGCACCGTCAGCATGAACCACTCGCGGGCATCCAGGTCCTTGAGCGAGGCCACGTTGTCGTTGGCCACTTCGCCGTAGAACACGCGCTTGACCAGCCACAGGCTGTAGGCCGCACCCAGGATCAGGGTCATGGCTGCTGCAAAAGCAAACCAGAAACTGGCGTGGAAGGCCGCCAGGATGACCATGAACTCTCCCACGAAACCGGATGTGCCCGGCAGACCTGAATTGGCCATGAAGAACAACACGGCGAACATCGCGAACCACGGCATGGTGTTGGCTACCCCGCCGTAGGCCGATATCTCGCGGCTATGGACCCGATCGTAGAGCACGCCGACGGCAAGGAACATGGCACCGGAGATGAAACCATGCGAAATCATCTGCACCATGGCCCCGGACATACCCAGACCGGCCCCGGTCATCTCGCCGGTATTGCGGGCGATCGCGAAGGCCAGGAACATCCCCAGTGTCGCGAAGCCCATGTGAGAGATCGAACTGTAGGCAATGAGTTTCTTCATGTCGCTCTGCGCAAGCGCCACGAAACCGATGTAGACGATTGCGATCAGCGACAGGGCAATGACCACCCAATCCAGATGTGCGGCGGCATCCGGCGTGATCGGCAGGGCGAACCGCAAGAGGCCGTAGCCGCCGATCTTGAGCATCACCGCCGCCAGCACCACCGAGCCGCCGGTAGGCGCCTCGACGTGGGCATCGGGAAGCCAGGTATGAACGGGCCACATCGGCACCTTGACGGCGAACGCGATCAGGAAGGCCAGGAACACCCAGATCTGCGCGGTCAACGAGAACTCGTGGCGGTGCAGGTCGGCAACCGCGAAACTGCCCGAGTCCAGGTAGAGCCAAAGCAGTGCGATGAGCATGAACACCGAGCCGAAGAAGGTGAACAGAAAGAACTTGACCGTGGCGTATATGCGGTTGGGGCCGCCCCATATGCCGATGATGAGAAACATCGGTATCAGGATCGCCTCGAAGAAGACATAGAACAGCAGCGCATCGAGCGCGGCAAACATGCCGGTCATCAGCGCGTGCAGCATGAGAAACGCCGCCATGTACTGGTGCGGCCTGTCGCTGATGCGCCACCCGCCGATGATCACCAGGACACAGATCAGCGTGTTGAGCAGTATCAACGGCAAGGACAGGCCGTCGATACCCATGTGATAGTGGATATCGAACGCCTCGATCCAGACCGCCTTCTCGACAAACTGCATCTGCGCGGTCGTGCTGTCGAAGCCGACATAGAGCAGCAGCGACAGGCCGAAGGTCACCAACGCGACCACCAGCGCAAGCGGACGCACCAACTCGGGCGAACGCTGCCCGAGAGCGGCGACGGCGACGGCGCCGGCAATCGGAATCCAGGTCAGCAGACTCAGCAGGGGCCAATCCAACATCACTTAGTCCTTTAGCTGGCCAAGTGCATGGCTGGTTCGTCGCGAGACGTGTGCGGAAGTAAAAGCAGTCATGTACATGGTGAGCTCAACCTTACCGGAGCAGAACGAACGACGCCACGAGCGCGACCAGCGCGACCACCATGACGAAGGCGTAGTGGAACAGGAAGCCCGACTGCAGCTGACGCAGCGCGCCGGACATGCGACCAACCATTCGGGCCGAGCCGTTGACCAGCCAGCCATCGATTACGGTGCGATCACCACCCTTGGAAAGACCGGAAGCAATTCCAAGACCGGCGCCGGCCAGAACCTTTTGCCAAAGTTCGTCGAAACCGTACTTCCTGTCCAGAACCGCCCAGGCCAGATTGAGTCGATGCTTGATGGTGTCGGCCAGCCCGGGGTTGAACAGGTAGATGTAGGTCGAAACGCCAACGCCCAGCATGGCCAGCCAGAACACCGGCGTCATGAAACCGTGCAGCGCAAAGGCCAGCGCACCGTGGTCGAACTTGCCCGCCAGTTTGTTGGCGACAACATCGTTGGCCTCGCGTACGAAAATGGCATCCGACAGCGCCCCGCCGAACAGCAGCGGCTCGACCGTGAAGTAGCCGATGGCCAGCGACGGTATGGCGAGCAGGATCAGCGGAATGGTCACGACCGCGGGGCTCTCGTGGGCATGCGAACGCGTCTTTTCATCCATGCGCGTCGGGCCGTGGAAGGTCAGGTACAGCATCCGGAAGGTGTAGAGCGCGGTGATCACCACACCTGCCATCACCGCAAAATAGGCGAAGCCGGCACCGGGTCGTTCGGCGTAATGAACGGCCTCGATGATCAGGTCCTTGGAGAAAAAGCCCGAGAAGAACGGGAACCCGATCAGGGCCAGCGAACCGACCCACGCGGTGGCGGCCGTTATGGGCATGTACCTGGCAAGACCACCCATCTCGCGCATGTCCTGCTTGTGGTGGAGCGCGATGATGACCGAGCCGGCGCCCAGGAACAGCAGCGCCTTGAAGAAGGCATGGGTCATGAGGTGGAAAATCGCAACCGAGTAGGCCGAGGCACCGAGGGCGACGGTCATGTAACCCAGCTGCGAAAGTGTGGAGTATGCGACGACGCGCTTGATGTCGTTCTGAACGATGCCGACCAGGCCCATGAACAGGGCGGTGATCGCCCCGATGACCAGGATGAAGCTCAGTGCCACGTCCGAAGTCTCGAAGATCGGCGAAAGGCGCGCAACCATGAAAATGCCGGCGGTGACCATGGTGGCAGCGTGGATCAGCGCCGAGATCGGCGTGGGACCTTCCATCGAGTCGGGCAGCCACACGTGCAGGGGGACCTGGGCGGATTTGCCCATCGCGCCGATGAACAGGCAGATACAGATCACCGTCATCACCGACCACTGGGTGTCACCGAACAGCGCAATGGTCGTGCCCTCGACGGCCGGAACCTGGGCGAACACTTCAGCGTAATTGAGCGAGCCCATGTAGACCAGAATGGCGGCGATACCGAGCAGGAAACCGAAATCGCCCACGCGGTTGACCAGGAAGGCCTTCAGGTTCGCCTTCACCGCCGTATCCTTCTTGAACCAGAAACCGATCAGCAGGTACGACACCAGGCCCACGGCTTCCCAGCCGAAGAACAGCTGCAGGAAGTTGTTGGCCATCACCAGCATGAGCATGGCGAAGGTGAACAGGTTGATGTA
>CAZSGS010000088.1:0-5332 GCA_964606365.1 uncultured Wenzhouxiangella sp.
GACCGGAATGTTGTTTTTTCGCAACATTCGGCCGTCCCGGATCAGGCGGCCTGGGCGGGCAACCGGCCGGCGGTGCGCGCGATGCGGTTTTCGGCATCCGGGTAGACCAGGCGGGGTTCGTGCTCGACCGCCTCGGCCTCGTTCATTCGCGCGTAGGCCGCGATAATGACCAGGTCACCCGCGTCGGCCTTGTGCGCGGCCGCACCGTTGACCGAGATCACGCCGCTGCCGCGCTCGCCCCGAATGGCGTAGGTGACGAAGCGCTCGCCGCTGGTGATATTGTAGATATGTACTTGTTCGTGCTCGAGAATTCCGGCCGCATCGAGCAGGTTCTCGTCGATGGCGCAGGAGCCCTCGTAGTCGCGCTCGACGCGCGTGACGGTGGCGCGGTGAATCTTGCCTTTCAACATCGTAAGCTGCATGTCGATGACCCCCGTATCCAGTCGGATTGTCCGTGTATCGTCCAAAAAAAACCCCTCCCCTGTTGGGGGGAGGGGCAACGGATGTCGGAGTGATGTACCTCGCTTCGCGCCCTGCGCCCTGGCTGAACCGTTGCGGTTTTGCCAAGGTTGGTGGTTAGTCTACCACAGCTGCTGCGGAAATGCCAAATTAAAGCGTCCGGAACCACAGTTGGCAAAGCACACTGCCTTGGAGCCGAACCTTTTCGGGAAGTTCCCCGCCCTTGATGTCGTTTCTTCCATAATGCGCTTTCCACTCCATCGAGCGTGCCCGGCCATGAGCCCACAACAGCCTTCGACGCCGCCGGCCCTGATCCTGCGCGCCGTCTCGCGTCGATTCCGCGCGGGCGAGCGCGAGGTGAGCGTGCTCGACGGCCTCGACCTCGAGCTCGGCCGGGGCGAACGCGTCGCCGTCATGGGGGCCTCGGGATCGGGCAAATCCACGCTGCTCAACCTCGCCGCCGGCATGGACCGGCCGGAACAGGGCCGGGTGCAGGTGCTCGGCCAGGATCTCGACGAGCTTTCGGAGCCGGCGCTGACCCACTTTCGCGCGCGCAACGTCGGCCTGGTGTTCCAGGACTTCAATCTCATCGACTCGCTGAGCGTGCGCGAGAACATCGAGCTGCCGCTTTGGCTCAACGGCCTGGACGATGAGGCCTCGCTTCATGCCCTGGTGAAGACGCTCGGCATCGACGACCTGCTCGCGCGCATGCCGGGCCAGCTCTCGGGCGGGGAGAAGCAGCGGGTGGCCATCGCCCGCGCGCTCGTCCACGACCCGGAACTGCTGCTGGCCGACGAACCCACCGGCAGCCTCGACGAGACCAGCGCCGAGCGGGTCCTGGCCCTGTTCGACCGGATCACGCGCGAGCGCGGATGTACGCTCATCCTGGTCACCCACAACCCGGCGGCCGCCGCCGTCTGCGACCGGCAGTACCAGCTCCGCGGCGGCCGCCTGCATTCGCGCTGATGCGCCTGCTGCTCCAGTCTTCCCGCCGCTTCTTTCGGCAGCACCCGGGGCAGCTCTTCCTGGCGCTGGCCGGCATGGCCGCCGGGGTGGCGGTGATGACCGGCGTGGCGCTGGTGCGCGATGTTCTGGTCGAATCGCTCGATGGCGCGGCCGAGGCCCTGGCCGGCGGCGACAGCGTTCGCCTGTCCGCCGCCAGCGGCGCGCTGGATGAGCGCGTCTACGGCGAACTCGCCCGGACCGCCGGCGCACCGCCGCTCACGCCCGTGCTGCGTCAGCGCGTTCGTTTCCAGGGCCGCACCCTGGAGTTGCTGGGCATCGACCCCTTCTCGGGGGGCGGGCGCGGCCTGCTGCCCCCGGCCCTGCTCTCGCAGCTGCTCAATGCCGGCGCGGTCGCGGCAACCGGCCCGGCCACGCTCGAGCGCCTCGGAAAGTCGCCGGGGGACCGCCTTGCGCTTCGCCTGGGCGACCGAACGCTGGATGTCGAGCTCGCCGAAGCGCTGCCGGCCAGGCCCGGCCTCGACGATCGCCTGCTCATGGACATCGCGGCGCTGCAGGATCTCGTCGATCGCCCGGGCGAGCTGAGCTGGATCGACGCGCCGCCGGAGGCTCGCGGCTGGCTCGAGCGGCACCGGCCCGAGTCGCTCGAGCTGACCGGCGCGGGCGAACGCCGCGCGTCGGCGGCGAATCTCACCCGGGGCATGCGCGCCAACCTCACGGCCATGGGCCTGATCAGCCTGGCGGTGGGCTTGTTCGTGATTTTCAGCGTGCTTTCCTTTCTGCTGGTCCAGCGGCGCCGCAGCCTGGCGATGCTGCGCGCCGTCGGCGTCACGCACGGCCGGATCACGGCCCTCGTGCTGATCGAGACGGCCATCCTGGCCGGGCTGGGTGCGCTGGTCGGGCTGGCGCTCGGCACGCTGCTGGCCGATCGTCTGGTCACACTGGTGCGCTCGCCCGCGATCGAGCTCTACGGCCTGCTCGCGCCCGCGGGCGTCCAACCCACGCTCGGGCTGTACGCGCTGAGCTGGGCGATCGCGGTGGCGGCGGCGCTGCTGGCGGTGGTCGGGTTGCTGCGGGAAGCGCGCCGCATCCCGCCCGGCCAGGTGCTGCGACAGCCCCCCGCGAGCGACGCTCGCCCCCTGCGCCGCGCAGCCGCGGCGGCGCTGCTGCTGGGGCTGGCCGCGGTCGTGGTGATGGCCAGCCGCAGCCTGACGGTGGCCTTCGCCGCGCTCTTTCTGGCGCTGGGCGGATTCGCCTTGCTCGCACCCCAGCTCGGCGTGATGGTGCTGCGGATGCTGCGCCGGATCGCGCCGCGTCGCCTGCCGGCCCGGGCGCTGGCCCTGCTGCTGGCCGGCGAGAAGCGCATCCGCCCCGCGCTGGCCGCGCTCAGCCTGGCGCTGGCGCTGGCGGCCGGACTGGCGATGATGGTGCTCGGCTTCCGCGCCGCGGTCGACGACTGGATCGATCGACTGCTGCGCGCCGACAGCTACGTGACCGCCAGCCAGGGCACCCTCGATCGCGAAACGGTCGAGCGCGTGGCGGCCCTGCCCGGTATCGAGACCACCTCCAGCGCGCGGCGCGTGCGCATCGGCGACGGCCGGGACTTGATCGCCTACGACCTGCCGCCGCGCGCCTGGGCGGGCTTCGAGTGGCTGGCCGGCGACGGCGAAACGGCATTCGAGCGCTTTCGCACCGGCCGGGCGGTGGTCGTGTCCGAGCCGCTCGCCCGGCGCCAGGGCCTGGCGGTCGGCGACACGATCAGCCTGGCCACGCCCGAAGGCGGCCTGGAGCGACCGGTGGCGGCGATCTACCGCGACTATGCCAGCGAGCGCGGCAGCATCGCCATCCACGCCCCGCTCTACCGGCGATTGTTCGATGATCGCTCGCGCGACAGCCTGGGGCTGTACTACGACTCGAGCATCGACGCGGCGGCGCTGACCCAGCGCCTGCACGCGATCGACCCCGACCTGCGGCTCACCCTCCGCGAGCAAGTGCGCGAGACCACGCTGGACGTATTCGATCGCACCTTCCGCATCTCCTGGGCGCTGGCCGCGCTGGTCGCCGTCATCGCCGTCATCGCCCTGGTCAGCGCGCTGTTGGCCCTGGGCCTGGAACGCCGGCGCGACTACGCGACGCTGCGCGCGCTGGGCCTGACCCCGGGGCGACTCCACGCCCTGGTCGTATGCCAGACCGGCGGTCTCGCCCTGGCCGCCGCGCTGGTCGCCGTGCCGCTTGCGATCGCCATCCACATGGGGCTGTCCCTGGTGATCCAGCCCCGCGCTTTCGGCTGGAGCCTGCCCCTGACCTGGCCGATCGCGCCGCTTGCCACCATGCTGCCGCTGGCGCTGGCCTGCGGGTTGCTCGCCGGGCTCTATCCGGCCTGGCGGATCGGTCGACGCCGACCGGCGCTGGAATTGAGGGCGGAATGATGCGGCGCGATCTGCTCGTGCTCGCAATCGCCACGCTGGCCCTGGGCGCGTGGCTGGCCTGGCAGACCCGCCCGGAGCCCACGGCGGGCGAGCGACTGAGCGCCCGTGCCCTGCTCAACGACGCACCCGACACCTTCCGGCAGGTCACCGGCCCCCGCCCGTTCGTCTTTCCGCGCGATCATGCCGCCCACCCCGGCTACCGCAATGAATGGTGGTATTTCACCGGCAACCTGGACGGCCCCGGGGGCCGGCCCTGGGGATTCCAGTTCACGCTCTTCCGCTTCGAGCTCGACCACGGACCGCGGCCGGCGTCCGCCTGGGCGGCCGACGCCGTCTGGATGGCCCACCTGGCGCTCAGCGACGTCGATGGAAGGGTCTTTCACCAGGCCGAGCGCTTTGCCCGCGGCGCGCTCGACCTGGCCGGCGCTACCGAAGAGCGCTGGTGGCTGCGCGACTGGGAGGTGCGACGAGACGGCGAGCGTTTCGAGCTCGCCGCCGATGCCGAGGCGTTCGGGCTCGACCTGCGCCTGGAGCAATCCCGCCCGGTGGTGCTGCAGGGTGACGAAGGCTACAGCCGCAAGGGGCCGCAGGCGGGCAATGCCTCGCACTACTACTCGCTCACTCGACTGGAGACCGACGGCACCGTTCGCGTCGGCGACGAGTCGATACCGGTCGAAGGCCTGGCCTGGCTCGATCGCGAGTGGGGGTCGAGCCAGCTCGACGAGAACCTGGCCGGCTGGGACTGGTTCTCGCTGCAGCTCGACGACGGGCGCGACGTCATGGTCTATCGCTTGCGCACGGACGCCGGCGAGGCCTCGCGCTTTTCCGCCGGCAAGGTGGTCTATCCCGACGGCGAGTCAAGAACACTGGGGCCGGAGGATTTCACCGCCACACCCGGGCGCGAGTGGCAGGACCCAGAAGGCAAAGGCTGGCCGGTTGAGTGGACCGTGACCATCCCTTCCGAAGATCTGTCGCTGGCGGTGGACACCCGCTTCGACGACCAACACTGGACCGGCGCAGTCAGCTACTGGGAGGGGGCGGTGGCGGTCGGCGACGCCGAATCGGGAGAGCAGCTCGGGCGGGGCTACCTTGAGCTGAGCGGCTACGCTGAGCAGCGTTGAGGGCATCGTAGGTCGGAGTCGCATCCCCGACGGACGACGTTGGAAAGCCTGTTCACGCGTAGCTATGTGTGTACGGATTCGCAGCGTCGTCCGTCGGGGACGCGGCCCCGACCTACGAAGCCCCCTATCGCTCCACGAACACCCGCCCGTCGCGCATGACGAAATGGACGTCCTCCAGGAGGGTCACGTCCTCGAGCGGATTGCCCCGCGCGATCAGGAAGTCGGCTCTCTTCCCGGGTTCCAAGGTGCCGACGGTGTCCAGGATGTCCAGCGCGTCGGCCGTGTGGCGGGTGGCGGCGACCACGGCCTCGGCCGGCGAGAAGCCGCAATCGACCAGCTCGCGCATTTCGCGGATGACCG
>CAZSGS010000088.1:5342-8713 GCA_964606365.1 uncultured Wenzhouxiangella sp.
CCAGCGCCTCTTCGCGGCGGAGCAGTTCGGCAGCGTGGACGGTGGCCGTACGCAGGGCGTCGGCCGGGCGCATGCCGGCCTCGACCATGTAGCCGAACTCGCTCGCGTTGCTGCCGTGCGGGCACACGCCGCAGTCGGTGCCGAAAGCGATGCGCACGCCGGCGGCATGCGCACGTTCGAAGGTCTCCTGGATGACCGGTCCGATGCGGCGCGCCTTGTTCGCCACCACCGGCGGGAAATAGCCCTCGATCTCGGCCTTCTCGGCAACGAACTGGCCGGCCGAGATGGTCGGCACGTACCAGGTACCCTTGTCGATCATCAGCTGCATGACCTCGTCGGTCATGTAGGTGCCGTGCTCGATCGAGTGGATGCCGGCCTCGACGGCGCGGCGCATGCCTTCGGTTCCGTGCGTGTGCGCGGCCACGTGCATGCCGTAGTCGGCCGCCGTGTCGATGACCGCCTCCAGTTCGTCCATGCGGAACTGCGCGTTGTCGCCGCTGCTGGCCACGCTGAGGACCCCGCCGGTGGCGGTGATCTTGATCAGGTCGGCGCCGTCCTTGTAGCGCTGGCGCACGGCGGCCCGGGCCTCAGCGACGCCGTTGAGCACGCCCTCGCGCGGGCCGGGGTCGCCGGCGAGGTCGCGTCGCCAGCCATTGGTCGGGTCGGCGTGACCGCCGGTGGTCGCCAGCGACTTGGCCGAGGTGAAGATGCGCGGGCCCGGGATGCGCCCTTCGTCGATGGCGTCGCGCAGGGCGATCGAGGCGTTGAACGAGTCGCCCAGGTCGCGCACGGTGGTGAAGCCCGCCTCGATGGTCTTGCGGGCGTACGCCGCCCCGCGCAGGGCCACGTCGGCTTCGTCGAGCGTGAAGCGGTTGCTGTACGAATCGGGGCTGGACTCGCTGGTCAGGTGCGTGTGCATGTCCATCAGACCCGGCAGGCAGGTCAGCGCAGACAGATCGACGCGCGCCACATCCTCGGCCCATTGCGGGTGCCCCTGCCGCAGTTCGGACACCTTGCCGTCGGCGACGATCACGGTGTGCGCCCCGAGCCGTTCACCCTCGTCCACATCAACCAGCCCGCCACAACGCACCCAGGTTTCGCCGGAAGCGAATCCGGACAGGGTCACTCCCATCACCAAGACCATTACTCGCATCAATGCTCTTCTCCAAGTGGGAAATTCATGTTCATCCGCTCCCCCATCTCAGGGGCTTCTTACACGATCCATCCCGCGATCAGCATCAGACTCAGCAGCACCAGCCAGAGCACCAGCATGCGCCAGGCCAGCTGGTGACCGCGCCGCAGCCCCGTCTCGCGCGATTCGGCGTCGCCGAGCACCTCTTGCATGAGGCCGTCGATCAGGCGCGGCGACAGCACCCACCAGGCCCGGTCGCGATGGTAGTGCTTCCAGGCCTGGGCGACGCGATCGAGATCGGTGACCAGCCCCATCGAGAGGGCCGTCAGCAGCAGCACCGGCCACTCGAGAACCCAGCGCAGCCGGGCCAGCCAATCCAGTTGGGCGGCGGACAGATCGAGGCGGACCATGGCCTTCTGACACAGTCGGTACAGCAGCGCACCGGGAATCCCCAGCAGGGTGAACCAGAACAGGATGGCGAACCAGCGTGTGCGTGCGGCGTGCAGGACCGCCGCTCCCGACATGGCGGGCGACGCGTCCGTCTCGATGCCGAGCGCCCGGGCCGCCTCCCGTCCGTCGGCGTGATCGGGTTGATCGATGACCAGGTTCAGGTCGCGGTCGAGGTCGCGCGGCCCGAGCGTGTAGACGAAAGTCGCCAGCGCCAGCAGCATCCAGCCGAATCGGCCAAGCAAGAACATGGCTATTGCCGTGGCCAGCCACGCGGCCAGCAGGGCAGTCAGCATGACCGCGGCCAGCGTCAGCCAGGGCTGCGTCCGATAGCGTGATCCGAGCCGGCTCGCCGGCCACAGCAGCCAGCCGAAATCGCGCCACCGGCCCAGCACGGTGAAATAGTGGCTCAGCAACAGGCCGATTAGGACGATCAGGATGGTCATGATGTCGTGATACTAACCCGACAGCGATACCGATCGCATTGCGCCGGGTTGATCCGCGCGAGCCGGCACCGACCCGCCGTCACGCCTCAGGCCGGGCGGTGTCGCCTGGCCGAATCAGGCAACGCCGAAGGAAGAGCCGCAGCCGCAGGTGGTCGCCGCATTCGGGTTGCGGATGACGAAGCGCGCCCCCTGGAGGCTTTCGCTGTAGTCAACCTCGGCGCCTTCGAGGTACTGGAAGCTGAGCGGATCGACGACCAGCGTGACCTCGTCGCGGTTGACCGTGACGTCGCCTTCATCGACCTGTTCGTCGAAGGTGAAGCCGTACTGGAAACCTGAACAGCCGCCACCGGTAATGTACACGCGCAGCTTGAGCTCGGGATTGCCCTCGTCGAGAATCAGTTCGCGCACCTTCGCCGCGGCCGAGGGCGTGAAGATCATGGGTTCGGATTCAGGCATTGCAGAACTCTCCGGTCGACTCTGGCATTGGACAACGTTGATATGGCGATTGCTCACTGCCGCTTCAATTATGCCGCAGAGTGGCGATCGTGGGGGTCAGGAGTCAAGAGTCAGGGATCAGGGAGCGCGTGGCACAGGCGGATGGCGCGGTGCTGCAAGACCGTCCTGAGCCCTGAATCCCCAGAGAAAAAGAAAGCGGTCTCGCGACCGCTTCAAGATGGTGTGCCCCAAACCGGATAGATCAGCACGATTGGTCTTTTTCAATTCACGACGTTGTAAGTTCATGAATTTTTTGTAATGTGCGCGTTGTTTATACATTGACGACCCGGGCGCCGTCAAGTTTGCCCGCCCGCGGCGCATGCCCGAGAATAGGCGCTCGATCACCCTGCAGGAGCGCCCCGCATGCGCTGGCTCGAAGCCTTCCACGTCGTCTTCGTCGTCACCTGGTTCGCCGGCCTGTTCTACCTGCCGCGGCTGTTCGTGTACGCCACGGAAAACCCCACCGGCCGCACGCTGGAGCTGCTCAAGGTCATGCAAAAGCGCCTGCTGGGCATCACCCACATCGGCGGCGCGCTGGCGATCGGCTTCGGCCTGGCCACCCTCATCGGCGAGCCCTGGCACCTGAGCACGGGCGGCTGGCTGCACGCCAAGCTCGTCCTGGTGGCGGGACTGATCGGCTATCACGCCTGGTGCTGGCGACTGGTGGGCGCTTTCGCCCGCGGCGAGAACCGCCACAGCTCGAAGTGGTACCGGCTGTTCAACGAGGTGCCGGCGGTGTTCTTGATCGCCATCGTGGTGCTGGTGATCGTCAAGCCGTTCTGAGTTCGCTGGTTCGCTTGTTGGCTGGTTGGCTGGTTGGCTGGTTGGCTAGTTGGCTAGTTGGCTAGTTC
>CAZSGS010000089.1:0-8630 GCA_964606365.1 uncultured Wenzhouxiangella sp.
GCCGCCCGGCTGTCGGCCTCGGTCCGGCGCCGGTCGAGCAGGCTGTAGACGACGGGAATCACGACCAGGGTCAGCACGGTGGACAACAGCAGACCACCGATGACCGCGATCGCCATGGGCGCGCGCATCTCGGCGCCCTCACCCAGGCCCAGGGCCAGCGGCAGCAGGCCCAGGGCCGTGGTCAGCGTGGTCATGACGATCGGCCGCAGGCGGGCGCGCCCGGCCTCGGCAATGGCCGCCTCGCGCACCATGCCTTCATCGCGCAGCTGGTTGATGCGCGTGACCAGCACGATGGCGTTGTTGACCACGATGCCAGCGAGCATGATCACGCCGATGAACACCACCACCGACAGCGTGGTGCCGGTCAGCCAAAGCGCGAACACCGCGCCGGTGAGCGCCAGCGGAATGGTCAGCAGGATCACGAAGGGATGCAGCAGGGACTCGAACTGCGAGGCCATGACCAGGTAAACCAGGAACACCGCCAGACCCAGGGCGAGCACCAGCGAGCCGAAGGCGCGCTGCATCTCGTCGCTCTGGCCGGCCACGCGAACACTCACACCTTGCGGCATGGGAATGCCGGCGATGATCTCGCGCGCTTCGGCGGCGGCCGAGCCCAGGTCGCCGAAGCTGGCGTTGGCCGAGACAACGGCGACGCGCTGCTGGCCGACGCGGCGGATCTCGCCGGGGCCGATCGCGATATCGATGTCGGCCACGCTGTCGAGCGTCACGGGCCGCTCGGCGTCGGGATTGACCACCAGCTGACCGATGCGCTCGGGCGAGGCGCGCTGCTCGTCGAGCACGCGAACCCGCACGTCGATTTCGCGCTCGCGCCAGCTGTAGCGCGTGGCCACGTCGCCGCGGACCTGACGCACGACCGTGTCGGCGATCTGGTCGGCCCTCAGACCCAGCCGGGCGGCCCGCTCATGATCGAAGCGGATGCGGATTTCGGGATAGCCCTGTTCGGCCGAGGAGCGCACGTCGGCAAAACGGGGCGACTCGCCCATACCCTCGGCGATGCGCGTGGCCACGGCACGCAGGTCCTCCAGCTCGTAGCCGGCCACTTCCACCTCCAGCGGGGTGGCCAGGGTGAACAGTTCGGGCTGCCCGATGGTGTAGTCCACCCCGGGCCGATCCTCGAGATACGCTCGCAGCGCAGCCTGCACGGGTTCGCCGTCGGCGTCCGCTGCGAGCACGACGTTGAGGGTCGCGCGATGCTCGCCGGCCTCTTCGGGATTGGCGTCCATGCGATCGCCCGTGCCCACCAGCGCATCGGTGCGCTCGACCTGGGGCCACTCACGCGCCACCTCGGCCAGGCCGGCGACCAGTTCGCCGGTGCGCTCCAGCGGCGTACCGGGACCGAGCGCGATCTCGACCCGGAATTCGCCCTGGTCCAGGGCCGGCACCAGCTCCATGCCGAGCCGGGGCAGCAGGGCCAGCGCCAGCACAAAGAGCGCCAGCGCCGCCAGCAGCGTCCGACCGCGCCGCCGCATCGACGCCTCGAGCACGCGGGGATAGAGCCCGGACAGGCGGTCGTAGCCGGCGTTGAACAGCGCCACCAGCGGCCGCAGCGCCAGGGCGGCCAGTCTGCCGATGCCGCGCAGCAGGCCGCCGAGCAGGCGGGTGAACACGACCGCCGTGGCGGTCAGCGCGGCCCGGACGCGCCACCGGGCCCGGGCAATCCTCCCGTCCGGGCGCGCCGGGTCGTCTCCGCCCGGCGGCAGGTCGCCGCCGACGACGTTGCGCGGCTTCTCGCCCAGCGAGGCGAGCATGGGGATCAGGGTCAGCGCCACGGCCAGCGAGACGAGCAGCGCGAAAGTCACCGTCAGCGCCTGGTCGCGGAACAGTTGCCCGGCGATGCCGTCGACGAAGGCCAGCGGCAGGAACACCGCGATGGTGGTGAGGGTCGCGGCCACCACGGCCCCGGACACTTCGCTCGCGCCCTCGCGGGCGGCGGCGATCAGCCCCATCCCCTGCTCGCGCTTGGCGGCGATGTTCTCGAGCACCACGATGGCGTTGTCGACCAGCAGGCCGATCGCCAGGGCGATGCCGCCCAGCGACATGATATTGAGCGTCACGCCCCAGCCGTACATCGCCGCGAAGGTGGCGATCACCGACACCGGAATGGCCAGGCCCGCCACCACCGTGGCCCGCGCGCTGCGCAGGAACAGGTAGAGCACGCCGACGGCCAGCAGTCCGCCGAACAGGGCGGCGTGGACGACTTCGTTGATGGCGCTGCGGATGAACACCGACTGGTCGTAGACGCGCGTGAGCGCCAGGTCGGCGGGCAGCTCGGCGCGAATCGCGCCCAGGCGGCGCTCGACCGAACGCGCCACCGACACGACGTTGGCATCGCCTTCCCGATACAGCGCAAGTTCGACCATCTCCTGGCCGTCGACGCGCGTGATGGCGTCGCGCTCGCGCCAGCCCTCGCGCACCTCGGCGACGTCACGCAGGTAGATCGGCTCGCCGTCTCGCGTGGCCACGATCAGGCCGGAAATCTCGGCGACGGTCTCGAATTCGTTGATGGTGCGCACCAGGAACTGGCGCGTGCCCTCCTCCAGCCGACCGCCGGAGAGATTGACGTTCTCCGCGCGCAGACGCTGGGCCACCTCCGCCGGCGTGAGGCCCAGCTGGGCCAGGCGGTACTGATCGACCAGTACCTGGATTTCGTCCTCGAGGCCGCCGGAGACGGTGATCGCGGCCACGCCCTCGATCGACTCCATGTCCTTCTTGAGCCGCTCCTCGGCGTGCCGACGCAGGATGCGCAGGGTCGCGTTCAGATCCGTTTCGTCGGCGGGCAGGATCCGGCTGGCCGCGTCGGCCTCGCGCGCGGCCTCGGAGGTGTCGCGCGAGACGGCGAAGCGCATGACCGGTTCGGTGGAGGGGTCGAAGCGCAGCAGCAGCGGCCGCTCGGCCTGCAGCGGCAGGGTCAGGCGCTCGATCCGCTCGCGCACGTCGATCGCCGCGCGATCCATGTTGCTGCCCCAGGCGAATTCCAGGGTGACGTCCGACTGGCCGGTGCGCGAAATCGAGCGCACGCGCCGCACGCCCTGCACCACGCCCACGGCTTCCTCGATGGGCCGGGTGACGAGGTTTTCGATCTCGCCCGGCGCGGCGCCGGCGAACTCGGTGCGGATGGTCAGCGTGGGATAGGCCAGGTCGGGCAGCAGGCTGATGTCGAGCCTCGACAGGGAGACCAGACCGAACAACAGCACCGCCAGGGTCACCATCGCGATGGTCACCCGCCGGCGCGTGGCCAGACGAATGAGGTTCATGACGAGGTGTCCACCGCTTCGGCATTCTCGGCCACGGCCTGGTCGCTGGCCGCCTGCGGCGGCTGATCGCCGAGCACGTGGACGGTCGCGCCCGACTTGAGGCTGGCCTGGCCGGTGACGACCACCGACTCGCCCGGCTCGATCCCGGCCACGATCTCGTAGTCGCCGTTGTTGCGGTAACCGACTTCCACGCTGCGGCGTTCGGCCGCGCCGTCGGCGACGACGAACACCGATGCCTCCCCGTCCTCGATCAGAACCGACTCGACCGGGACCAGGACGGCCTGCTCGCGCCGGTCGTAGACGATATCAAAGCGACCGAACATGCCCGGGCGCAGCGTTCCCGACGCATCGTTGAGTTCCACGGTGACGCGAAAAGTCCCGGAAGCCGGGTCGATGACCGGGCTGATGCGGTCGATCACGCCCACGAAGCGCTCGCCCTCGATGGCGTCGGCGCTCAGCGCGGCGATCTGCCCCGGAGCCAGGCGCGCCAGTTCCCGCTCGGGCACGTGCAGGGTGGCGATCAGGGGATCGAGGGCGGTGACGCGGAACGCCGGCTCGGTGGTCGAGACCATGTTGCCGACCTTGATCATCCGCTCCGAGACCACACCGGCGATGGGGGCCTCGATCGCCGTGTAGGACAGCTCCAGGCGCGCCAGTTCATGAGCGGCCTGCTGCGCCTCGAACTCGTAGCGCAGGCGATCGAAGGCCTCGGTGCTGATCATGTCGCGCTCGTGCATCTCGCGCTGGCGCTCCAGGTCCTGGCGCAGCCGCCTGAGATCCGCCTCCGCGCGGGCCACTTCCAGCTTCAGCCGCTCATCGTCGATGCGCGCGAGCACGTCACCGGCTTCGACCGGGTCGCCCTCCTCCACCTCGATGGCGACGATGCGCCCGCCGACGCGCGGAACCACATCCGCCTCGCCGTCGGCCTCGAGCGTCGCCGTAGCCGAGTAGAAGGCCTCGATCGCGTCCTGGCGGGCAGCGACCGCCTCGACCGGAACCGCGCGCGTTTCCTCGTCCTTTTCGCCCTCGCCCGAAGCATCATCCGTGCCACAGGCCGTCGCCAGGCCCAGGCTCGCAGCCAGCAGCAATAGCAGTTTCTTGTTCATCATCGTTCTCGCCCCGAAACGGCAGACTGGTGTGTTGGTGAACTATGACACCAGCATGGCGAGTCGGCATGGGCCGGAAGTCATGGTCTGCGGCGAATCGGCGTCTTCGGGCCCTCGAACACGTAGTATGAACTCGGGAACGATTACCCTCCCGAATTGTGAAGTTCACGGAGAACGGACATGCCCCTGACCGCTCGCATCCTTGCGATGGTGATGACCGTCACCGCCATGGCCAACGTCATGGCCCAGGACAGGCTCTGGACCGCGGCCGAGCCCATCGGTCACTCACTGGCCTCGTTGTCTCCGGCCGCGGTCGAAGCGTGGCGGATCAGCCCGCGCAGCCGGCTCCTCGACGATCGTCGGGCAACGCTGTCTCTTGCCCTGCCCGGACGCGCGGCGCTCGAAGCCCGCATCGACCGGGTCTTCCACCACGGCTCCGACGCGCTCACCTGGGTCGGAACGATCGAGGGCGAGGCAGGCCACGTGCTGCTGGCCAAGCGTGGCGAATGGATCAGCGGCGTGGTGCAGACGGCGACCGAAAGCTGGGAGATCCGCCCGGACGCCGGGCACGGCCAGATCCTGATGCGCACCGACCCGGCCCGCTTTCCGGCCTGCGGCGGCGGCATCGATCCCGGTGAAGCGACGCCGCCGGAATCGAGCGGCGCCACCGTCGCTGCACCCGAAGCGATCGAAGGCGACACGCGCGGGGTCAACGGCGACGAGACAGTGATCGATCTGCTGGTGGTCTACAGCGAAGCAGCACGCGAGCAGCTCGGCGGAACGGCGCAGATCGAGGCGCACGCCCAGGCGGCCGTCGACAACGGCAACCTGGCCCTCCGGGACAGTCTGACCGAAGCATCCTGGAACATCGCGCAGATCGCCGAGATCGACTTCACCGAAACGGGCAGCTGCGGCGACCGGCTGGGCGCATTGCGCGTCAACGCCCAGGCGCAGGACCTGCGCGACCGCTACGGCGCCGACATGGTCGGCATGCTGCTGGCCGACGGCGGCGGGGCCTGCGGCTGCGGCTACGTCATGCGCAGCCCGGGGCAGGCGTTCGCCGGCAGCGCCTTTCAGGTCACCGCCAACGACTGCGCGGTCGGCAACCTGACCTACGCCCACGAGCACGGGCACAACTCGGGCATGGAACACGATCCGGCCAACGGTGCCTCACCGGGCGCCGCCTCCTACGACTGGTCTTTCGGGCACTATGCCGATCGCCTGTTCCGAACCGTGATGTCCTACTCGAGCCCGTGCACCTCCAGCTGCCCGCGTCAGCCCTACTTCTCGAACCCCGACGTTTCGTTCAACAACGTGCCCACCGGCATCGAGCGCGAACGCCACAATGCGCTGACCGCCGCGCTCACGGCGCCGATCATTGCCGAGTTTCGCGAGCGCCCCGAACAGGAGCCCGAGTTGTCGGTCGAACCGGCGGCATTGGAGCCGGCGGTGCTGGCCGGGCAGACCGCGGCGGTCGAGCTGACCCTGAGCAACAGCGGCACGGCGGCGCTGGACTGGACGATCAGCACCGCGCCTGAAGCCCGGACCGCTAACGCCGACAGGGCGTCCAGCGGCGAGCTCCCGTGGCTGGATGTCGACATCGAATCGGGGAGTCTCGCCGCCGGGGCGCAGGAAGTGATTACGCTCACCCTCGACGCCGGAGAACTGGACATCGGCGAGTTCCCGGGCCGGATCGACATCGACAGCAACGATCCGGAGCAACCGGAGGCCGCGGTGCCGATCACCCTGCAGGTGGTCGGCCCGACAATTCTTCGCGACCGATTCGAAACGCTGCCCTGAAGGCGGGTGCGAAACCGCCCGTCCGGTGGACCCCGGTCAACTCAGGTGCAGGACCATGACCATGGCGTCTTCGCGCCCCTCTTTCGACGGGTAGTAGCCCGGGCGCCGGCCGATGGCGCGAAAACCCTGTTGCTTGTACAGGCCCACCGCGGCCTTGTTGCTGGGGCGGACTTCGAGGAACAGGCGGGTGGCGGCGGCAAACTGGGCCTCGCGGATGAGGTGCTCGAGCAACAGCGCGGCCAGGCCGTTGCGGCGCCGCTCGGATCGGATGCACAGGTTGAGAAGATGGGCCTCTTCCAGGGCGTTGGAGACGATGCCGTAGCCGGCCACCTCGTTCGACACTTCCAGCACGTGGCAACAATAGCCCACGCGCAGGCAGTCCTGGAAGATTCCGCGTGTCCAGGGAAACGGGTAGGAGGCCGTTTCGATCTCGCTGACCGCATCCAGGTCACGGCGCACCATGGCTCGAACCGCCACTTGTGGCGACAGGACCGCGGCCATCAGTGCGCCAGCGCCTCGGCCAACAGGCGCCACAGTTGCTTCCTGGCCCGGGCGCTGGTGGCGATCCGGGACAATTCGGGCACGCACAGCACGGTGCCGTCCTCCGGCGAGCCGGGGGCGGGTGAGCCGAATGCCAGCACGTGGCGCACGCCGCGGGAGTCGAGTTCATCGAGCGCCACGCCGGCCGAATCGGAATGCGCCCATTGACCGAAGCGGCAACGGGCCGATCCGATGGCCGCCTGGATGTCGCCGAGCAGCGCGTCGAACCGACCGTCCCAGGGCGCATCCTGCACCAGCAGCCAGTCACCGTCGCCCGAAGCCATGCGCACGCGCGGCACGACAGCCGCCACCCCTGAATCCATCGCCTCCCCGACCCCGGACCGGGCCGGATCGGGTGTGGCTGCAGTCCCGGGCACGCGCCGATCCCGACGCACCCAGATATCGATACCCAGCGCCGCCAGGCGTTCTCTCGACGCAGCCGCGGGGATCACGACTTGCCACCCTCACGACGCCGTCGAATGCGCTGGCGGTTCTTGCCCCGAATGGTCACGACGGGCCCGGACAAGACGTAGAGGATGCCGACGGTGAGCAGCACCGCGGGCAGGTCGATGGCCAGCAGCACCAGCAGCACCAGCAGCAGGAAGATCCAGGCGAAGGGCACCCGGTCGCCACGCGGGCCGGCCTTGAAACTGTAGTAGCGAACGCGGGAGACCATCAGGGTGCCGAGCAGGATCGTGGTCACCAGCAGCGGCCAGGACAGCAAATGGGGGTTGATCTGCCGGTCGTCCGAGAACCAGACGATGGCGACCAGCGTGCCGGCGGCCGCCGGGCTTGCGAGCCCCTGGAAATAGCGCTTGTCGGCCACCCCGGCCTGGGTATTGAAGCGCGCCAGCCGGAGCGCGGCGCAGGCAGCGAAGAAGAATGAACCCAGCCAACCGGCCTTGGCCGCGACCGTGCCGGGCTCGCCGAACGAGTCGAGCGTCCAGGTGAATACCAGAATCGCCGGCGCGATGCCGAACGAAACCATGTCGGACAGCGAGTCGTACTGGACGCCGAACTCCGACTGCGTACCGGTCATACGCGCTACACGACCGTCGAGGCCGTCGAGCAGACCGGCCACGAGAATGGCGATACAGGCCGAAACCGGCTCGCCGCCGATGGCCGAAACGACGGCGAAGAAGCCCGCCATCAGGGCGCCGGTCGTCAGGGCATTGGGCAGCAGAAAGGCGCCGCGTGCCGGGGTCTGTTCTGAGGATTCGTCGTCGGTCATTCCTCGGGAAAGGTCCTGATCTCCAACAGGGCACAAGAATAGCATCCCGCCCGGCGCTTGCGTTGCGACCGAGACTGCGGCAAAGTTCGGTAACAAGCCCCTTCGAGGAGTGACTGCATGAAATGGACCATCGCAAGTACCCTGCTGGCGGTCGTGGTTGTCGGCCTGACGCTCCAGCCCGACGCAAGCGCCGCGGAGCAGACGGTGTACAAGTGGCTGGACGAAGAAGGGGTCGTCCACTACACCGCCCGTCCGCCGGAAGGCGTCGAATACGAGGAAGTGGGCATCGAATCGCGGGAACCGGTGGAGCCGGATGGCGGCAACGGCGAAGCACAACCCGAGGAAGACGACGCCACCGAATCCAACCCGCCCGAGCAACCGGAAATGTCGCGCTCGGAGCCGGATCCGGAACTGGTCGAAGAACGCTGCGCCCAGGCCCTCAGCAACATCGAGGACCTGAACGAGTACGAGAACGCCACCGTACGGGGAGACGACGGCGAACAGCGCCAGATCAGCGACGAAGAACGCGCCAGCATGATCGAGGAAGCGCAGGCGTTCATCGACGAGTGGTGTTGAGGGCGGTTTCCGGGTTCCGGTAACCGTACAATCTTCGTAGGTCGGGGCCGCATCCCCGACGGACGAGATTCCCGACATGTACACGCATAGCTATGCGTGAAC
>CAZSGS010000090.1:0-8628 GCA_964606365.1 uncultured Wenzhouxiangella sp.
CGGCATGGATCTCTACTTCGAACGCCACGACGGCCAGGCCGTCACCTGCGACGATTTCCGGCGCGCCATGGCCGATGCCAACGATGCCGATCTCGAGCAGTTCGAGCGCTGGTACCGCCAGGTCGGCACGCCCACTCTCGAGGCGAAGACGCGCTACGACGAGGCCGCCGCCGAGCTCGTGCTCACGCTCGCGCAGCGCCTGCCCGAGCACCCCGACAACCGCAACCTCGGCCCCCTGATGATCCCGGTCCGGGTCGGTTTTCTCGATGCCGACAACCGGCCCCTGCCGGCCACCCTGGCCGGTGAGCGCGAAGCCGGCCCCGAAACCCGCTTGCTGGTACTGACCGAAGCCCAGGCCGAGTACCGCTTCTCCGGCCTGCCCGCCGATGCCCTGGCGTCGCTGCTGAGGGATTTCTCGGCGCCGGTCAGGCTCGACTACGACTGGTCGAGCCGCGACCTCGCGCGCCTGGCCGGATTCGACCCCGACCCCTTCAGCCGCTGGCACGCCATGCGCGGTCTGAGCGAACGCGTGCTCGGCGACCTGATCGACGGCCGCGAGGAGCACGACGCCGAGCTGTTGATCGACGCCTGGGCGGCGGTGCTCGACGATTCCGACCAGGATCCGGCGCTGGCCGCCGAGCTGCTCGGCCTGCCGTCGGTCGGCGAACTCGCCCAGGATCGCGACCCGGTCGATATCGAAGCCATCCACGCCGCCCGCCGCGCGCTGCTGGGCCTGCTCGGGCGGCGCCTCGAGGCCAGTCTGCTCGAGCGTTTCGAGGCGCTGGCGCCGCGCGGTGACTGGTCGTCGGACGGCCCGGACGCCGCCCGCCGGAGGCTGCGCAACGTGGCGCTGGGCCTGCTCGCGGCCGCCGGTTCGGAATCGGCCGGCGAACGGGCCCGGGCGCACTACGCGCAGGCCGACAACATGACCGACCGGCTCGCCGCCTTCCGCACCCTGGTGCACAATGAACTCGAAGGCGCCGACGCCGCGCTGGCCGATTTCGAACAGCGCTTCGCCGACGACCCGCTGGTGATGGACAAGTGGTTCGCCGTTCAGGCCACGCGCTCGGACGAGACCGCCGTCGACGACGTTCGCGGCCTGATGGACCATCCGGCCTTCCGGCTCGACAACCCCAACAAGATCCGGTCACTGATCGGGGCCTTCGCCATGAACAACCCGGTGGCCTTTCACCGCGCCGACGGCGACGGTTATCGACTCGTCGGGGACATCCTGCACGAACTCGACGACCTCAATCCCCAGGTCGGCGCCCGCCTGGCCACCGCCTTCAACCGCTGGCGCGCGTATGACGGCAAGCGCTCGGCGATGATGAAGGAACAGCTGCAGAAGCTGGCGGCCCGCAAGGGGCTGTCGCCCGATATCGAGGAAATCGTCACCGCCGCGCTCAAGGATCGCGGTGGTGGCTGATCAACTCTGCACAGCTACGCGCTTCAGTCGATTTTCGTTCCCGCGCGCTTCAGGTCGACGCCGGCCTCGACGTCGGCCCAGGGAAACAGCGGCCCGGGGTCGACCTTTCTCCTGACCTTGATGGCGGGGTTGTCGGTGGCGTCGACCACCCCGGTGTCGAGTTCGTCGTGGCCGGCGATGTACTGCAGCCCCGGCAGCTTCGACTGCAGTGTGGCGAGCAATTCGATCAATGCCGCCACCTGCGCCTCGCTGTAGTCCTCGGGCCAGGCCTGTTGCCGGCTGTCGAGCCATCGGGGCCAGCGGCCGCGGTTGACCAGCTCGATGCCGATCGACTTGGCGTTGTACCCGCGCACGTGATGGGCCGCGCGCCCCAGCGGCACCCACTGCTCGACGGCGCCGTCGCGGTCGATGTAGAAATGCCCGCAGTTGCCCGTCCGCGAGTCGGGATAGTGGATCCGCTCGCCGTACTCGCGTGCCGTGTCCAGATCGGGCAGCTCGGTGGCGTGAACCACGACCAGCTCGATGTCGTCCAGCCGGCGTTCTTCGAGGCGGTCGATGTAGGGCAGGGGCCTGTAGTCGGTATCTGGCATCGTGGTGTTCATCGAGCAAGCGGCCAAAACGAAGCGCCCGTCCCGGTCATTCGCTTTCATCTCCGGCCCGTTCGGCGATCGCGGCCAGCGCCTCGTCGAGCGCGACCCGGTCATACCATTCGCCGGCGCGCATCACGCCGAGGATCGAGCGGGTGTGTTCGATGTCTTCGAGCGGATTGTGCTCCAGCAGCACCAGGTCGGCCACGCAGCCGGGTTGCAGGCAGGCGCGGTTGCTCTCGCCCAGGTAGTCGGCCACGTTGCCGGTGGCGGTGGCCAGGGCCTCGGCCGGCGTCAGGCCGGCTTCGACGTAGATCGACAGCTCGTGATGAATGGCGTCGCCGGGGATGCTGAGGATCTGCGGCGAGTCGGCGCCGGCCAGGATCGTGGCGCCGGCCGCTTGCAACTCGCCGATCAAGCGGCGGCGGAGGGCGACGTAGCGTTCGGCGTCTTCATGCGAGGCGTAGCTGTCGCGAAGCTGCGCGGCCTGTTCGCGCCAGCGCGAGCGCATCTCGGCCGGAATCCAGCGCATCGCTTCGCGCTTCATCAGCGCTTCGATATCGCCCGTGGCCCAGTTCTCGACCAGGCTCTGGGTGGGTACGTTGGCTACGCCTGAATCGGCGCTGCGCCGGGCCAGGTCGGCCAGCCGGGCATCGTCCATGCCGTCGATCAGGTTGACACCGAACAGGCCGGGGTCTGTGCCGTGCAGTTCGTGCCCGGCGGGCACCAGCATCTGTGCATAGCCGTCGAGATGGTCGATCGTGCCCTGCCGCGACTCGAAGACGCGTTCCAGGCCGACGGCGACCGAGACATGGCCCGAGTAATCGATATCGAGCGCATCGGCCGTTTCCGCGATCGCTTCGAAGGCTTCCGGCCAAAGCCCCGGGTGCAGCTTGAGCAGGTCGTAGCCGGCCTCGTGCTGGGCCAGCGCCCTGCGGCGTGCGTCCTCGGGCGATGACACCGAGCTGCCGTTGAACGAGGGGCCGGACGAAATCAGGCGCGGCCCGGGCACGTCGCCGTCAGCCAGCTTCTGGCGTAGCGCCAGGTGGCCGGGTTCGCCCAGCATGCCGCGGATGGTCGTGATGCCGTGGGCCAGCCACAGCATCAGCGTGTCGTGGACGGGCTGGTCGCCGGCGCGCATCGGCGGTACGTGGGCGTGCATCTCGGCCAGGCCGGGGATCAGGAAACCCGCGGTGTCGATGCGCTCGTCGGGCCGGTCGACCGAATCGGCATCGACGATGAATCCGTCGACCACGCCCACGCGCATCGGCCCGGATACGGACGCATCGTCCACATCGACGACGCGGACATTCTCGAAAACCAGCGACTCGGCGTGGGCGCCGGTAGCCACAGCGAGGATCAGCACAACAGCCAGCAAGCGCAAGGGAAAGCCTCCAGGGAATCTGATCCCCGAGTCTACTCCGGCTGGATGTCAAGAGAAAACGGCAGGGCGCGGATTCAGCATGGAATGCGCTCGCAGAACCGATTTCTTCCGCTGCCGTCGCTGCTCTCGAGGGTTGGGGCTTTTGTTGTGCCCGCAATCATGACCACTGGCACAGTTCCGCTCACGCGCGAGCGGGTACAATAGCGTCCTAATATTCATCCAACCGACCGAAATCAACCATGTCGCTCAATCTCGAACAGGCCCGCGTCAACATGGTCGAGCAGCAGGTGCGGACCTGGGAAGTGCTCGACCCGTACGTGCTCGATGCGTTGCGCGAAGTCCCGCGCGAGGATTTTGCCCCCGCGGACTATCGGCGCATGGCGTTTTCCGACCTGCGCATTCCGCTGGCGCACGACCAGGTCATGATGAAGCCCATCGAGGAAGGCCGCATGCTCCAGGCGCTGGAAATCCAGCCGGGACAGCGCGTGCTCGAGATCGGCACCGGCTCGGGCTTTACCGCCGCCTGTCTGGCGCACATGGGCGCCGAAGTGCTCAGCATCGAGATCTTCGAAGCGCTGGTCGAGCGCGCTCGGCGGCGCTTCAAGCGCCTGTCGATCGACGGCATCGAGGTGCGCCAGGCCGACGCGCTGGGTGATTTCGACCCCGGCGAGACCTTCGACGCCGTGGCCGTCACCGGCTCGGCCGCGGAAGTGCCCGAGCGCTTTCGCCAGTGGCTCAAGCCGGGCGGGCGCCTGTTCGCCGTGCGCGGCTTCAGCCCGGTCATGGAGGCCGTTGCCCTGACGCGCTCCGAGCACGACCACTGGCAGGTCGACAGCCTGTTCGACACCGACCTGCCGCGCCTGGTCGGCGCCGAGGATCGGCCGCAGTTCGAATTCTGACCACGTCCCTTTTATCCGGAATCATCATGATCAACCGCAACAAAGTCTTCCTGTCCCTGGCGCTTGGCCTGGGCCTGAGCACCTCGGCGCAAGCCGTCGACCTGGTAGGCGTCTACGAGCTGGCGCAGAGCCACGACGCCGAGATCCGCGCCGCCGAGCAGCAGCTCAAGGCCGCCGGCGAGATTCCCACCCAGGCGCGAGCCAGCCTGCTGCCCCGGGTCACCGGTTCGGCGGGCGCCACCATCGGTTCGTCGACGACCACCATCGAAGGAACGGAACTCGATTCCGAAGACACCGATACCGAACGGTGGGGCGTGACGCTGCAGCAAAGCCTCTATGACGACGCCAACTTCGGCGAGCTCGCCCGCGGCAAGGCCGAGTTCAGCGCGGCCGAGGCGCAGTATCGCGAAGCCTGGCAGAATTTCCTGTTCCGCGTCTCCGAGCGCTATTTCGACGTGCTCACGGCGCTGGACTCGGTGCGCTTCGCGCGTGCCGAGGAAACCGCGCTCAAGCGTCAGTTCGAGCAGGCCGAGCAGCGTTTCGAAGTGGGCCTGGCCGCCGTTACCGACGTGCACGAAGCCCGGGCCGTCTACGACGCCGCCCGGGCGCGCGTCATCTCGGCCGAGAATGCACTCGAGGATGCCCGGGACGCGCTGCGCGAGGTTGCCGGCGCCTGGTTCGAGAACTTCGCCCGCCTGGCGCAGGACATCCCCCTGGAGGCGCCCGAGCCCGACAGCGCCGAGGAATGGGTGGCGCGTGCGCTCGACTTCAATCCCCAGCTTCTGCAGCAGCGCGCGCAAGTCGGCGTCGCCGAGGCCGACCTGCGCATCGCGCGCGCCGGCCACCTGCCGACCCTGGGGCTCGAAGCGAGCTACAACGATTTCACCGACAACGAATTCGTCGGCCGCGATCCGGCAACCCAGCAGCCGCTGGGCTCGGCAACGCTGGAAACCCAGGGTTGGGAAGCCGGCATCACGCTCAACGTGCCGATCTTTTCGGGCTTTGCCACGCAGTCGCGCCGCCAGCAGGCCGGCTATTCCCTGCGCGCCGCCGACGCCACCCTGTCGTCGACCGAGCGCTCGATCAAGCGCCGGACCGAGACCGCCTACCGCGCCATCGTCGCCGGTATGCGGGAGGTCGAAGCCCGCCGACAGGCCCTGGTTTCGGCCGAAAGCGCGCTGGAAGCGACCAACGCCGGCTTCGAGGTGGGCACGCGCACCATCGTCGACGTACTCAACGCCGAGCAGCGCTTCTTCCAGGCCGAGCGCAACTACTCCGACGCCCGCCACCAGTTCATCCTCAACCAGCTTCGCCTGCGCCAGTCCGCCGGCGTGCTCGAAGAAGGCGACCTGTCGCGGGTGAACGAACTGCTGGTCAGTTCCGACGACTGATCAGCGGGTCGATCAGCTTGAGGCTGCGGCGGACGCTGCCGCGGCCGTTTTCCACCACCTCCAGCGCCGCGCGGCCGTAGCCGAGCGCGCGCTGCGGGTCATCCCAGATCGATTGCACGGCCGCCGCCAGCGCCCGCGCGTCGCGCACTTCGACCAGCGCCCCCTTGGCGCGCAGGGCGTCGGCCGAATCGGCCTGCTGGTGCAGGTGCGGCCCGGTGATCACCGCCTTGCCGAACGCCGCCGGCTCGAGCAGATTGTGGCCGCCGATATCGACCAGGCTGCCGCCGACGAAGGCCGCCGACGCGGCCGCGTAGCACGACACCAGCACACCGATGCGGTCGACCAGCACCACGGCGGTGTCGGCGTCGACGACTTCCTCGACCGGCTGATGCGCGAGACCGGCCTGCTCGATCATGGCGCGGATCTCGTCGCTGCGCTCGGGATGGCGCGGGGCAAGCACCAGCAGGGCGTCGCGTTCGCGCTCGCGCAGGCGTCGATGCGCGTCGAGCACGATCGCTTCCTCGCCCGGCCGCGTGCTGCCGGCCACCCAGGTCGGGCGATCGCCCCACTGCCCGCGCATGCGGCGCACGGTCTCGCCCAGGCCGTCGGGAATCGCGCGGTCGAACTTGAGGTTGCCGGCGACGGCGACGCGGTCGTCGTCCAGGCCCAGTTCGCGGAATCGTCCGGCGTCCTGCTCGCTCTGGCACACCGCCAGGTCGACCGCGGCGAGCGCGCCGGCGAACAGGGAACGAAAGCGGCGGTAGCGCTGCATGGCCGACTCGGTCAGCCGGGCGTTGACCAGCACCAGCGGAATGCCGCGCTTGCGGCAGCCGCGGTAGAGTTCCGGCCAGATCTCGGTTTCGGCTACCATGGCCAGCCGCGGGCGCACGCGCCTCAGCCAGCGGCCCACCGCCAGCGGCGTATCCAGCGGCGCGAAGACTGTTTCGACGCGCGCGACATGGCGTTTGTCGCGGCCATCGCCGAAGCGGCGCATGGCCTCGGCGCGGCCGGTGACCGTGATGGTGCTGATCACCAGGCGGTGATCCGGATAGCGCTCGAGCAGGGCGTCGACCAGCGCGGCGATGGCGTTGACCTCGCCCACCGAGGCGGCGTGCAGCCACAGCACCGGCCGCTGCCCGGACTCGGGCACGCGGCCCAGGCGCTCGGCCCATCGCGCCCGCAGGTCGGCCGGCCCCGGGATTTTCCAGCGCAGCCAGATCAGCGCCAGCGGCGCGACGAGAAGAATGAGCAAACGGTAGACTGCAATCATGACGGCGACGAGTTTACTGCATGACCCCGGCGGCGGCCCGGCGCCCGCGATCGGGAGACGACGGTCGGCATGCTCGATTTTCTGACCGGGCTGGCGATCCTGCCCATCCGGCTGCTCGGCCGGCTGCCGCCGCGCCCGGCGCGGGCCCTGGTGCGCCCCCTGGGTGCGCTGTTCGCCCTGGCCATGCCCGCGCGCCGGCGCATCGCCGAGCGCAATATCGAGCTGTGCTTTCCGGAGCTGCCCCGCCACGAGCGCGACCGCGTGGTCGGGCGTCATTTCCGTTATCTGGCCGAGATGCTGGCCGAGGGCGCCATCGCCTGGTGCCGCCCGGGCCGGCTCGACGAGCGCTTCGGCACGGTCGAAGGGCTCGAACACCTCGAACGCGCCCGCGCGTCGGGCAAGGGCATCCTGCTGTTGACCGGCCACGCCACCTCGCTGGAACTCGGCGGCCGGCTGCTGTGCGAGCGCACGGCCACCTGGGGCGTCTATCGCCCGCAGCGCAACCGGGCGGTGGAACGCTTCCAGAACCGCGGCCGCCTGCGCTACGCGATGGGCATGTTCCGGCGCGACGAGCTGCGCGCCATGGTCCGCCACCTGCGCGCGGGCAAACTGCTTTGGTACGCCCCCGACCAGGACTTCGGACCACAGCGCTCGATCTTCGCGCCGTTCTTCGGCCTGGCCACGGCCACCGCGACGGGTATCCCCAACATGGCCCGCATGGGCGATGCGGTCGTGCTGCCCATGTGGCCCCTGCGCGATGCCCGAACCGGCCGGGTGCACGTCACCGTCGAGGCGCCTTTCGAAAACTTTCCCAGCGGTGACGACGCGCACGATCTCGAACGCTTCAACGCCTTCCTCGAGCGCCACATCCGCCGCGACCCGGCGCAGTACTTCTGGGTGCATCGCCGCTTCAAGACCGCGCCGCCCGGCGAGCCCGACCGCTACCCGGGCATTCGACGGCGCCGCAGCCGCAAGCGCCGCGGGCGGACCCGGTGAAGCAGCCGGCGCTGCGCGTGCTCTTCGCGCCGGCCAGCGGGCCGGGCGGCAGCGGCGAGTACTACCGCTGCCTGACGCTGGCGCGCGCGGTCGCCGCCCGGTCGCCGTCGACGCGCATTGATTTCCTGCTCAGCGTCCAGGCCGGCGTCGAGCGGGACGAACGCTTTACCTATCACGAGATCGCCGACACGCCGGCGCGCGCCGGCGACGACGTGCTGCGCCTGATCGAGTCGCTGCGACCGGACCTGGCGGTGTTCGACTGCACTGGCCGGGTGCGCCAGTTCCGCGCGCTCCAGCACACCGGGGCGCGGGTGGTGTGGATCAGCGACCGGCCGCACAAGCGCCTGAAGGGCTTTCGCCCCCGGCAGCTGCGCCGGGTCGATCTGCACCTGGTCGTCGACGTCAGCGGCCGGCCGCCGAAGCTCAAGGCCTACGAGAAGGCGCTGCTGGCCGCATTCGGCCGCGGCCGCGCCGAGGTCGTGCCCGGCATCGTCGCCGAACCCGACCACGAGGCGCTCGCCCCCTGGCGCGAGCGGCTGCCGCCGGCGGATCGGCCCTGCGTGGTCTTCGTCGCCGGCGGCGGCGGCTATGTCGAGGACGGCCGGCCCGTGCCGGAGATCCTGGTCGACGCGGCCGAGCGCCTGGTCGTGGCTGCCGGCATCGAAGCCGTGGTGG
>CAZSGS010000091.1:0-8609 GCA_964606365.1 uncultured Wenzhouxiangella sp.
GTCGAAGCCGGGGTCTCGCTGGCCGACTACAGCGACTACGGCCGCTACGGCCTGCCCACGCTGGCCATACGCCATCGCCTGAGCGAGCGCTGGACGGCTTTCGGTTCGGTCGCGCGTTCGGCCCGGGTCCCGTCCTACACCGAACTGTTCCTGCAGACCGGCGGCAACCAGGGCAACCCGGACCTCGAGCCGGAGCGCTCCGACTACGCAGAGGCCGGCCTGCGCTTTCGCGCTGGCGCGCACCGCGTCAACCTGGCCGCCTTCGAGCGCCGCACCGACACGCTCATCGACTGGGCGCGCGAGCCGGGTGAAGTCCAGTGGCAGGCCGGACAGTTCGACGGCCATCGCAGCCGTGGCGGCGAGATCGAATGGCGCTGGTATCCGGGCAGGCGGTGGCTCGAACGCGTGGACCTGGCTGCAACCGTGCTCGACACCGAGCTTGACGCGCGCGGTCTGGAGATCAAGTACGCGCTCGACTACCCCGAGCGGGGCGTGACCGGCGGCGCGGTCTGGCGGCTGGGGGAGTCCGTCCGGCTGACCACGCGTGCTCGCTACCAGGATCGGAACACGGGCGAGTCCGGAACCCTGGTCGACCTGCGCCTGGGGTGGCGGGTATCGAAGGTCGACTTGTTCGTCGAGGGCAACAATCTGCTCGACAAGCGCCTGGTGGAGGCCGGGTTCGCGCCGCTGCCGGGGCGATGGCTCTACGCCGGCATCCGCGCGGACTATTGAGCTTTCTCGTCTTCTTGTCCACTTGCGAGCCACTCGTCGAAACGCTGGCGGATGCGCTCGAGGGTGTGCGCGTACCAGACGATGTCCTTGGCTACCGCGTTCGCGCTGTTGTAGGCGTGGGTGGGAATGTGCGGGCGCATGTCGATGCCGGTTTCGGGGTGGCGCCGGATCTGGGCTTCGGCCGAGTGCCGCGCTGGCCCATAGGCCAGCCGCTCGGCCAGCTCGATCAGCGGTTCGGTCTGCGTGGCAAAGCGAATGAAGCGGCGCGCCGCCTCGGGCCGGTCGGCATCGGCCGGAATCACCCAGGTCTGGTATTCCTGCACCTGGCCGTCCCAGATGATCTCGATGCTGCTGTCGGGATCGAGCTGGGCGTTGAAGAAGCGGCCGTTGTAGCCTGATGCCATGACCGCATCGCCGGACTCGAGCAGTCGAACCGGTTCGTCGCCGGCTTCCCACCAGATGATGGCGTCGCGGATTTGGCCCAGGCGCCGAAAGGCCAGTTCCAGGCCCCGCGGGGTCGACAGCAGGTTGTAGATTTCCTGGCGGGGAACGCCGCTGGCCAGAAGGGCCCATTCCATGTTGTCGGTCGGCGTCCTGCGCAGGGCGCGCTTGCCGGGAAAGGTCTCGAGGTCGAACAGATCGGCCACGCGGGTGGGGCGCTGACCGGAAAAGGCGCGCGTGTCGTAGGCAATCACCGTGGCGTAGACGGTATGGGTGAGCGCGCAGCGATGCCGTGCGCCGCCGATGAAATCCTCGCCGGCCGGCGTGCCGTCGCTGCCCGGCGGCAGCTCGAGATCGTCGAGCGACTGCAGTCGCTCGTCGGCGCAGGCGGCCAGGGATTCGCTCATGGCCATGTCGACCAGATCCGGGGCCCGTTCGAGAATCGCGGTGCCGCCGTTGTAGGCGACGGTCTCGACGGCGATGCCCGTCCGCGCCTCGAAGGGTTCGAACAGCACCTCGCGCTGCACGCGCTCGTAGGCGCCGCCCCAGGTCGCGATCGTCAGCGTCTCTTCGTCGGCGGCCGCCGCCCCGGCAGTCGCCAGGAGGCATATCGCCAGCATTCGCTCAGGCCGTGGCATGTTCTTCCTTGCGCATCTTCTCGAGCAGTTCGAGGTAGGCGTTGATCAGGTCGGACTCGTAGACCGTGCCGACCAGGCGGCCGTCGGCATCGAGGACGGCCACGCCCTCGCCGACGAAGTGCCGCATGGCGTGCATGGCTTCCCATACGGTTTCGTCCTGGCGCATGCTCAGCGCCCCGGCGTCGCACCAGCGCTGCACCCTGTCGGAGTCATCGGCGCCGATGAGTTCGTGCAGGTGAACCGTGCCGACGTAGTAGCCGCGTTCGTCGACCAGGTAGGCCTCCGCCGAGCCGGCCTCGACGATCGCGTCGCGGGCGGTGTCGACACGAGTATCGGGCGACACGGCGACGTAATCGCCGGAGAGCAGTTCATCGAGGGTGTGCGTGCGCAGGATGGCGCGGCTGCGCCCGCCGGACAGATCCTGGCCCCTTTCGGTCAGCTGTCGGTCGAACAACGAGCGTCCGAAATATCTCGAGGCGACCAGGTTGGCCAGCGCCACGCTGGCCAGCGCGGCGATGGTCAGCGGATAGCTGGCGGTCATCTCGAACACGATGATGACCGTCGTCAGCGGCGCGCCGATGACCGGCGCGGTGACCGCGACCATGCCACAGACCGCATAGACCACCAGCGCCGACAGGTCGAGGCCGAACAGCGAAGACACCACGCTGCCGAACAGCGCCCCGAACAGGCTGCCGATGACCAGCGCCGGGCTGAACACGCCGCCGGCGAAGCCGAGCCCCAGGCACCAGGCGGTGGCCAGCAGCTTGAGCGTCATCACCAGCAGCAGCTCCCACTGCGTATAGGCGCCCTCGATGAATGCCAGGCGCAGGGTTTCCGAGCCCATGCCCAGGATATCGGGGATCCACAGCGCGGTCAGGCCCAGGCCCAGCCCGGCGAGGGCGGGGCGGAGCATGGCCGGTACTTTCATCCGGCCGGCCGCCCGGGCCATGCGCAACAGCGCCGACATGTAGGCGACCGCCACGCCGGCGCTGGCCATTCCGAGCACCACGAACAGCCCGAACTCCCACAGATGCACCACCTCGGCTTCGGCGACCTGGAACAGCGGCGGCAGCGGCCAGATCAACTGGGCGCTGACGTGTCCGAGCACGGAAGCGACGGCCACCGGCGCGAAGGCGCGCAGCGCGAAATGGCGCAGGACGACTTCGTGCGCGAACAGAATCCCGGCGATGGGCGCATGAAAAACCGTGGAAATGGCCGCCGCCACGCCGCAGGCGATGGCGATGTTGTCGCTGGTCACGCCGGCGCGGAACAGTCGGGCCAGCCCCGAACCGACGGTGCCGCCCACGTGGACCAGCGGGCCGTATTGGCCCACCGAAGCCCCGGATCCCAGCGAGACCAGGCTGGAAAGACCGGTGAGCAGGCCGGTGCGCAGCGGGAGGCGGCCCCTGCGGGTCTGCACGGCGGCGATGAGGTCGGCGGGCGAGTGGGCCCGCCCGTCGGGGATGAAGCGGTGCAGGATGCCGCCGACGAGTCCACCGGCGGTGGGAACAATGATGATTGCCGCCGTCACCAGCCAGGCGCGTTCTTCCATCATCCGGCTGCGCGGGGAAATCAGCAGCAGGTCGTTGAGCCAGCCGATGGCGGCGACGAAGCCGTTGGCCAGGATGGCCGAAACCACCCCGGCGACGGCGCCTAGCACGACGACGACGGAGGCCCGGCGGAGCAGATCGCCGGGGTCACGCTGCGTTGGGGCCGGTTCGATGGAGTCCCTCACCGGCCGGGCAGCTAGCTGACCACTGGGACGCCGAAGAGCACCGGATGCAGCCAGAAGGCGAAGGCGACGTAGAGCGCCAGCCCGCCGACGATCACGATGACGTCATTGGCGCGCGAAGACGGCAGCTGTGGAATATCGCGCTTCGGGCGGCGCTTGAGCGAGATCCGGTCGGCCACCGCCCAGACCAGAAAGCCGCCGAAGAGCAGCACGTCGGCCAGGGTGCCGTTGACCAGCAGGTGGGCCAGCGCCCAGGCCTTGACCGCAACCAGCATCGGGTGACCCAGAGCGCTCTGGATGCGGCCGGGAAAGTAGGCGGCCAGCAGGGCCGGAAACACGAACAGCATCAGCAGCATGTTCACGTGGCGCAGGAAGGCCGGCGGCTGGTAGAGCCAGGTCGGGTCCATCCGCGCCTGGCCGTAGCCGATGACGATCAATACCAGGCCGACGATGGCCACCAGGCCGTAGACGCCCTTGAACGGCAGCTCGCCCATTCTCGCGACCATGGAATCGCGCCAGCGCCAGGAGATGATGCTGATCGAGTGGGTGCCAAGAAACAAAATCAGACCGAGTACAAGCAGGGTCATCGCGCTTTCCTCATTGGTTGTCGATCCCTCATTCTGGCCGCACGGTCCGCACCATGGCAGTTGCGGTGGTGAACCTGCTTCGGAGCCGCTCAGCGGCAGGCGGTTTTATAGCGTAACAGCTTCGGCCGCCCGGCCCGGTTACCATTGGCGGCTTTGTTGCCGCCGATCACGATGGACGCCCGCGTGCACCTCGACACCGCTCTGATCGATTCGCTGCTGCCGGAAAGCCGCCGTCGCGGACGCTCCTTGCACGCGGCCGGTTTCGTTCATCTGCAGCACCTGGGTGAGCAGGATGGACGGTTGATTGTCACCGGCATCGTTGGCGACAGGGGGCGGGAGCATCGGGTGTATCTCAGTCTCGATGCCGATCGGCTCGAGGCGGACTGTTCCTGCCGGCCCGAGGGCGATTGCGAGCACGTTGCCGCGCTGCTGGCGGCGGCGATGGCCAATCCGCAACCGGCCCGGCCGGCGCCTGAGGCACGCGGGAGAGCCGGTGCCCAATCGTCTCAATCGGGTACGCAATACATGGCCTGGCTCCTGCGGCTGTCGGAATCAGGGGGCGAGCTCGACGTGTGTCCGTCCCGGGTGGCTGAAACCGCGCACGGACCCGTCGCCATTCCCTTTTCGCTGGCGCGCATTCACGATGACCGCCAGCCGGGCTACGTCGGTGAATCCGATCTGGCCATTCTCCACGCCCTGGCCGACCACGCGATCGACCCCGAAGGCCTGGTCTGGCACCCCCTGGCGGCGCATTCCGGCGAGCTGCTGGCCGAGATCATCGCAACGCAGCGCTGTCATTGGCAGGATGCAGAGGGGCCGACGCTCTCGCTCGGGAAGCCGCTGGAGGCGACGGCGCTGTGGCGACGCCTCGTCAGCGGCTGGCAGCAGCTGGTGCTCGAGCCGGAAGCCACCGGCGGGCTGATCCGGCTTCCGCTTGCGCCGCCGTGGTGGCTGGATCCGGAAAGCGGGCGCTGTCGTCCGCTGGCGAGCGCGCTCGACACGGCGCAGTTGACCCGTTTGCTGGCTGCTGGCCCCGTGGCCCCCGATGCTGTCGACCAAACGGTCTCCTGGCTGGCCTCGGCGCCGGACGCGTTTCCACGCCCGGCGGCGCAGACCGTGACGGAGGTGGCGGCCGGGCCGACGTGCGCACGACTGGCCCTGGGCATGATCGAAATCGGGCGCGACGGGTACTTCGGGCTTGAGCCGTCGGCGCGCCTGCTGTTCGACTACGGCAAACATTCCTTCGACTGGGACGAGGCCGCCGATACGCGGGCCGACAGCCCCGGACGGGTGGTGCGTATCGAGCGCGACGCCGCCGCCGAAGAGCGCTGCCTGGATGAGCTGCTCGGCGCCGGCCTGATTGCGGTGCATCAGCTGCGCGACCGCGATCACGGCGCCGGCGAAGGTGGTCGCTGGGTCGCGCGCGACCGGCGGCGCGAAGCCGCCGTCTGGATCGACTTTCAGCGTCGATTCGAGGCCCTGCGGCGAATGGGCTGGCGCATCGAGATCGCAGAAGACTTCGTGCCGCAGCGCATCGAGCCCGAGGATTGGTACGGCGAGCTGGACTCGTCCGATGAGGGCGCTGTGGCCCTCGATTTCGGTATCGTCTGGCGCGATCAGCGGCATTCGCTGATCGCCGCGCTGGCAAGCTGGCTGGAACTGGCGCCTGAGGCGCTGCTGCGCGACTTGCTGCTGGGTGATCCCGGAGAGGGTGAGGTCAGCCTGTGGCTCGACGAGCAGCACGTCGTCGCGATGCCTTATCCGCGGCTGGCGGCGACGCTGCGAGCGTTGGTCGACAGCCCGGAAGACCGCCGGGTGATCGCCTCGAACCGGGTCGTTGTGCCGCGCTCGCGCCTGGTCGAGATCGCGCAAGCCGCCCGTCACTGGTCGATGGACGGCGAGCCCGAACTCGCGGCGCTGAGCCGGCGTCTGGCCCGCTTCGAGGGCATCGAGCCGGCCGACCCGCCGGACGGTTTCCGGGCCCGGCTGCGCGAATACCAGCGTTATGGACTGGGCTGGCTGCAGTTTCTGCGCGAGTTCGGCTTCGGCGGGATCCTGGCCGACGACATGGGGTTGGGCAAGACGCTGCAGACCCTGGCTCACGTCCTGACCGAAAAGCGCGCGGGGCGCCTGCGCCATCCCTGCCTGGTCGTCGCCCCGACCAGCCTGCTGTTCAACTGGCGCGCCGAGTCCAGGCGATTTGCGCCCGAACTCAGGGTCTTGATGCTGCACGGGCCGGATCGAAGGGGGCTATTCGGCTGGATCGGGGAACACGACCTGGTGCTGACTTCCTACCCGCTGGTTCTGCGTGACATCGACTGGCTGGTCAAGCACGAGTTCGAACTGCTGGTGCTCGACGAGGCCCAGGCGATCAAGAACCCGCGTACCCGGGTCAGCCGTCTGGTGCGCCGGCTGCGCGCCCGCCAGCATCTGTGCCTGACCGGGACGCCGCTGGAGAATCACCTGGGCGATTTGTGGAGCCTGTTCGATTTTCTCATGCCGGGTCTGCTCGGCAGCCAGACGCACTTTCGCCGCCACGTTCGCAATCCCGTGGAGCGCCACGGCGAAAGCGAGCCGCGGCAGTGGCTCGATCGCCGCATCCGGCCCTTCTTCCTGCGTCGGAGCAAGCGTGAGGTCGCGCCCGAGCTGCCGGCCAAGACCGAGATCACGCGGCAGGTCGCGCTGACCGAAGCCCAGCAGCGGCTCTACGAACGCACCCGCGTGGCCCTGCACGACAAGGTGCGTCGCGCGCTGGCCGAAAAAGGGGTCGAAAAGAGCCGGATCGTGGTTCTCGACGCGCTGCTGCGTCTGCGACAGATCTGCTGCGATCCGCGCCTGATCGCCGCCGGCGAGCGCATGCCGGCGGCGGATTCGGCCAAGCTGGGTCTGCTGAAGGAACTGCTGCCGGAGCTTGTCGCCGAGGGCCGGCGCGTGCTGCTGTTCTCGCAGTTCGTCGGAATGCTCGAACTGATCGAGCGCGCCGTGCAAGAGGCCGGCATCGACTACGTCAAGCTCACCGGCCGCACGCGCAATCGCCAGCGGGTGGTCGAGCGCTTCCAGTCCGGTCGCGTGCCGCTGTTTCTGGTCAGCCTCAAGGCCGGCGGTGTCGGGCTGAACCTGACCGCGGCCGATACTGTCATTCACTACGATCCATGGTGGAACCCGGCCGTCGAGGACCAGGCCACCGACCGCGCTCACCGCATCGGACAGGCGCGCAAGGTATTTGTCTATCGCCTGCTGACCGAGGGCACGATCGAGCAGAAAGTGTTCGAGCTGCAGCAGACCAAACGCGGGCTGATCGAGGGCCTGCTCGGCTCCGGCGGTGCGGCCTCGCTCGATGTCGGGGACCTGCAGGCGCTGCTCGCGCCGCCGGAGAAGCCGGCGTGAGCCGGCAGCATATCGAAATGCTGGTTGACCGCCTGGTCGCCCGCGACGGTTGCTATCGGCCGGTCGAACTGCTCAAACGGCTGCACCGTCTCGAACCGGCGGATGAGCGTCGCTGGCTGCGCAACGAGATCGATGCGCTGGAGGATGTCTTCTACGGGCATCCCGATTGCTGTCTCGAGTTGCTGCGTATTGCCGAGGATTGGGCCCGAACGCTTGAACTCGAGTGCAGCGAAGAACCGGCGGTCGGCCGCCGCGTGTTCCGCACTGCCGGTGCCGACGCGATGTTTCACCGCAGCTGGTCGCGCCGGACAAGCGACAGCCAGCAGGATCTGTTTTTCGACGGCGGCCAGATTGCCGCGCGCAAGGCGCTCGAGCGCGCGCTGCTTCAAGCCGACGCCGCCGGTGCCGAACGCGAGCTGGCCGAAATGGCCCGTGCCGTTGCGGACGAAGCCGTTCAGGCCGATGCCGAACATCTCGTTGGCGCGCTTGCCCGGTTGCAGCAGCCGATCGATGATTTCGAGGAGCTGATCGCCGAGATCCGGGGTGATCTCGGTCAGCGCGCCCGGCGCTTCCTGGGGCGCGACGACGGCGAGCGCTACCTCGCACATTTTTGGCGTTTCCTGGCCGAGAATGCAGCGGCGGAACGCTACCAGGCCGACCGGCCCGATCGCCATCGAAGCGCCTTCCTGGAACAACTGGGCGACTGGCCGGCCATGATCGAGTCCGTCGTGGCCGTGGCCGATTACCGGCAACACGCGCCGCTGCTGATTCGACTGCTGCACGCGCGCCTGGCAACCGGCGAGCGTCAGCATGCCTTGGCGACCCTGGCGCGACTTTGCTGGCAGCACCCCGAAGCTGCCGAACAATGGCTGGAGACAACCACTGACTCCGATATGGCCGAGCGCGTCGCCCGTTTCTGGGACCTGGAGCCCCTGTTGCCGATCGAGCAGTTCCCCGCCTGGCTGGCGGCGATCGGTGCCCCCGTGCCGCCGCCCGAGGAAGGCGACGATTCAGGCCATGCCGAATTGCTGCGCCGCACGCAGCAACTGCGCGCGTATCCCGATGAACCCGATCATCGGCAATGGCTGCGCC
>CAZSGS010000092.1:0-8537 GCA_964606365.1 uncultured Wenzhouxiangella sp.
CCGGCGGCTTTCGCGCTTTGCATGGACAATCATATCCCAATCGGGCTGGCGATGACACAGACCGCGGCCGTGCTCGAACCCGGCGAGGGCCGGCTCCGTCTCGATGTGCCGGCCTCGCTCGTGCAGGAATCCGGCCTGTCGGCGCCTTTCGAGGTGCGCGACGTCCGGTTGGTCGACCAGGGTCGAATGGCCGTGCTCGAAGCGCGCAGCCGGGGCTTCAGCATCGCTCGCGAAGCGAACGACCCGCGCAGGCCGCACGATACGATCGGTCAGTAGTCTCGACGATCGCAAGTTGCGCAACCGGCCGGCCACAGCGCCGGCCGGTTTGCGTTTCGGGTCCGAGGCTGTTTTCAGCCGGTCGAGAAGCCGTCGGCGACCGCCTGCGGCGGATCGGCACGCTCGACGGCGTCGACGCGCGCCGCCTCCGGCCCCTCCCGCAACCACTTCTCGAGCTCGTCCAGGGCGGACACCGGGCCAGAGGCAACCACCTCGACGCGCCCGTCGGGCAGGTTGAGCGCATGACCGGAAAGCCCCAGGGGCTCGGCCTGGCGGCGCGTCGATTCGCGGAAAAAAACGCCTTGCACTCGGCCGGCGATCAGCCATTTGCGCGTCTCAGTCCTGTTCATCGATCCGCTCCGCGATCATTTCGCTGGTGACCGGCCCCAACCAGGTCTCGACCAACTCGCCGCTGCCGTCGACCAGGTAGGTCGTCGGCAGCACGCGCGGCGGCTCCAGGTCGGCCGGCGGGTCATAGACGTCCACGACAAGAATCGGATAGCTGGCCGGCCAGGACTCGAGAAACCGCTCGAAGTCGGCCGGCTCGGTGTCTTCGAAAGCCAGGCCCAGAACCGTGATGTCCTCGCGACTGTCGTGCAGGTCGGACAGGTCGGGGATCTCCTTGCGGCAGGGCTTGCACCAGGTCGCCCAGAAATTGACGACGACCCACTGGCCGCGATAGTCGGACAGGCGATGGGTGGCCCCGTCGAGCGCGGTCAACTCGAAGTCGACCTCCGCGGCGGCCGGGCCGGCCAGGATCAGCATGACGAGCAACAACATCCTCACGAAACGACTCCTCTCTGGAATTTGAGCAGCGCCTTGACGGGCTGGTGCATGGCCGAACGGCCGGCCTCGTCGATCGGCCTCAGGCTTTCGATAATGGCCCGATCCCAATAGCTGTCCACGGGAACGGAATCGAGTTCACCGATGGGCAGTATGAACGGCCCGGCGCAATAGAGTTCCGCCAGCGTGACATCCTCCAGATCGGTCGACAGCAGCCAGTCGCCGTCCTCGTCGGGGTGGATGAACCCCGCCCGGTCGAACCACTCGAGAATGCGTCCGACCTGGGCGTCGCTCGCGGCCGGCTCGCGCGAGAGCAATTCGGCCTGGGACAGCGCCCGGCCCTGCCGCTGCGCGTGCCAGAAATGCCCCAACAGGCGCAGCGCCAGCATCAGCTCGTGGCGCTGTGACCAGCGCCACGAGCTCTTGCGGTAGTTGAAGGTGGTCAGCGCCGCGGCAACGCTCGCACCCAGCAGCACGACCACCCAGGAAACGTAGATCCAGACCAGGAAGATCGGTACGGCGGCCAGCGCGCCGTAGAGCCGCTCGTAGGTCGGGAAGTGCGTGACGTAGAGCACGAAACCGCGCTTGGCCAATTCGAACAGCACCGCCGAGACCAGCGCCCCGAATAGGGCATGGCGCAACCGCACGCGGCGGTTGGGCACGACCAGAAAGACCAGCGCAAAGCCGATCAGCGCCACGAAAAAGGGCGTGAGGCCGAGGAAGAACGCCTGCAGCACGCCCCGCATCGCTTCCGGCGCCAGCAGGGGCAGCGCGGCCAGGTAGGACGTCAGCGCCAGCGACGCCCCCATGAGCAAGGGGCCGAGCGTGAGGACCGACCAGTAGGTCAGCAGGCGACCCGCGACGCCGCGCGGCTTGGCCACGCGCCAGATCCGGTTGAAGCTCCGCTCAATGGTCGACATCAGCAGCAGCGCGGTAAGAATCAGGAATATCGTCCCGGCACTGGTCAGGCCGGCCGTTCGCTCGACGAACTGGTTGAGGTGCTCCTGGACGGCGTCGCCGGCGGCCGGCACGAAATTGGAGAAGATATAGCTCTCCAGCTCGTTCGCCCACTGGTCGAAGACCGGAAAGGCCGAGATCACGCCGAGCATCACCGCCATCAGCGGCACCAGCGCCAGCAGGCTGGTATAGCTCAGGGCCGCGGCCGCCTCCAGGCTGCGGTCCTCGCGGAAATGACGCCAGAGGTGGGCGCCGAAAGCCCGCAGCCAACCCGGGTCGACGATGGCATCCATCCAGGTCGGCGCCGGCTGCGTTGACACGCCGGCCTGAGCGGGTACGCTACCCTTCCCTTCGTCACGAGATTCGGCTGACTGCATGCCCATCACGATTTATCACAACCCACGCTGCTCGAAAAGTCGCCAGACCCTGGCGCTGATCCGCGACCACGGCGTCGAGCCCGAGATCGTGCGCTATCTCGAGCGGCCGCCGTCGCCCGACGAGCTCAAGCGTATCATCGATCGCCTGGGTGTCCCCGTGCGCGAGATCATGCGCAGCGCGGAATCCGAGTACCGCGAGCTGGGCCTGGCCGACGAGTCGCTCGACGACCAGGCGCTGATCGAGGCGATCTGCGCGCACCCGAAACTGCTGCAGCGGCCCATCGTGGTCCACGGCGAACGGGCGCGCATCGGTCGGCCGCCCGAATCCGTCCGGGACATCCTGCCGTGACCGAAATCCTCGTGCTGTTCCACTCCGTTCACGGCAACACGCTCGAGATGGCGCGCGAAGTCGCCCGGGGCGTCGAATCGGTCGTCGACTGCCAGGCGCGACTGCGCAGCGTACCGCCGGTGTCCGCCGTCGACGATCCCGCGCGTGAGCGCGAGGACGACGGGCCCGCCCGCGTCAGCCGCGGTGACCTGGCCGAATGCGACGGCCTGGCCCTGGGCAGTCCGACGCGCTTCGGCAACATGGCCGCCGCGCTCAAGTACTTTCTCGACGGCACCGGCGGCGAATGGTTCTCGGGCACGCTGGTGGGCAAGCCCGCCGGCGTGTTCACGTCCACGGCCACGCTCCACGGCGGCCAGGAAGCCACCCTTCTGAGCATGATGGTGCCGCTTCTGCATCACGGCATGCTCATCGTCGGCCTGCCCTATACCCTGCCGGAGCTCGGGCGAACGAGAAGCGGCGGCACGCCCTACGGGCCCAGCCACCTCGCCGGCAACGATTCCGATCGCGCCCTCGACGATGATGAACGCCGGCTGTGCCGGGCCCTGGGCCGTCGCCTGGCCGAAGTGGCCGCGCGCGTCGGGGGCCAGTCGTGATGGGCCCGGGCGCGTGCCGCTGGACCCTGGTGGGACTGATCGTGCTGCAGCCGCTGTGGTTCGGCTGGCTCGCCCCACCGGAGCTGGCACCACCCTGGCTGGCGATCACGATCATGGGGCTGCCGTTGCTGCTGGCCCTGCCGTTCGTGTGGCGCCTGGGCAAGAACGCGCTGGTCGTGACCGGCTGCATCCTGCTGGTTCACTTCTGCCTGGCGGTGTCGGAGGCATGGGTCAATCCTGCCGCCCGCCTTCCGGCCATTGCCCAGGTCCTTCTCATCGGGGTCTACCTCACCGCCATGTCCGCGCTGCGTTTCGGGCGCCGGGCGCGCTGAGCCTCACGGTGCCATTCGTCGCTGCAACTCCGAGAGGCGTTCCAGGCTGTAGTCGATTTCCGGCGCACGCTGGCCTTGCTCGCGCAGCATTTCGGGCAGCTCCAGCCAGGCATTCAGAAGACGTTCGGCGCGCTCCCGGCCCAACTCCGGCATGCGGCTGGCGGCCGTTCCGCCATCGCGTAGCAGCCGTACACGATCGCGGGTGATCAGACCCTGCTCGCCGGTCATGAGCGCGCGCACGGGCGCGTGCTGACGAATGATGCGCGGATAATGCAGCTCGAACACCCGGCGCAGCAGGGCGGCCGAGTCGGCAACGCGCGCCATGGCAGTGACGAGCGGATCCTCGTCGCCCGCGCGCGGCGGATTGATCAGCGGCGCCACCAGTTGCCGCTCGCGCCGCCCGACAATGTCGGCCAATTCAGCTTGAACCGCCAGCTCCATGTCGGCCGGCTCGGCCGACTCGATGCGCGCCACGTTTCGCCCGGTCACGAACCAGTCGCGCCATTCGGCACCCTGGTCCCAGTTGGCCAGCAGTTCGGCCTCCGGCGTCGTGGGCGTGCTGGTGAAGTAGGTCAAACGGTTGGGCACCAGGCCGGGCTGGCCGTCGGACAGGCGGCTCGCCACCGCCTGCCCCACCTGGTCGATGGGACAATCCCGGGCCAGCAGTGCCTCGTCCTCGGCGGCGAACAGATAGTGGCGTGTCTTGTCGTCGGTGAGGCGATAGCGGAAAACGGTCTGGTCCCCGTCTTCGCCACGAAAAGCCCCCACCAGGTCGAAGCTCAGGCGGCCGCGGTAGTCGGCGACGCCGCTCGCCCGGCGGCGGGCCGGCTCCATGGAACGCTCGACCCAGCGCACCTGGTCGTAGCAAAGATCCAGTTCTCCCATTCCCAGCTGGTCGGCCAGCAGGAACGCATTGGGAAACTGGCCCAGCAGGGCGCGGCTGACCGGCAGTTCGACGCGGGCGCCGCAGGTCTCGGCCGACGGACAAGGACCGATCATGAGATCGCGCGGGCGATAGGCCGTGACCTGGTCGGCGGGACCGTCCAGATCGATATCGGCACCGGGCCGCGTGCTTGCCTCGTAGAAGGCGGCCCGCTGCTGTGAAAGCATGCGGTCGACCTCGCCCAGCGCTTCCCGATGCAGGTTCAGCAATCGGATCACGGGATCGCGGCGCCGGCTGCCGCGGCCGGTCACGCAGTCGATCCATTCCACGTGTTTCCGGGCTTGCGCGCGCATCTGGCCGAAAAGCCGCTCGATCGTGTCGCGCCAGTCGCTTCCGGTGAAGAAGACCGGTCGCTGCGAAACCCAGTTCACCAGGTGGTGGCTCAACAGGGACCACTCGAGGACATTGTTCCACTCCGGCGGCTGGCATTGGGACTCGAGCAGCCAGTTGAGGTGGCCGTCCAGGTAGGCGGCGCGCTGCCAGCTGACCAGTCCGAGTTCGCGCCGGAGAAACTCGGCGGCGAAAGGGCCCTGTGCGCCACCGACCAGCTCCTCGCTTCCGAGATCGCCGGTAAGCATTCGCTCGAGGCTGCGCGCGCAACGTTCGAATACCTCTCTCGGCATCGGCCCGACCAGCAGCGGATCGGTATTGCAGGCCGATATGACGCCTCGCACGGGCTGGCGAACCGGCTGATCGAGGTAAAACGCCAGGTCGGGGGAAAACAACGCCAGCCGGGCATAGACGTTGGCCAGCTCCGCGACGGCCGACTGCGTCGCACGACTCGGAGAAGCCATGGAGTCGGCGGCATCACCCAGCAGCGCCAGCACGACCGGAAGATCGATATCGATAAGGCGAAGATCGCCGCTCCGATCGGACTCCAGGGTCTCGAGCCACGCGGCCCACTCGGCCGCCATGTCGCCGGCCGGACCGTCGAATTGCGTCAGTCGCGCCAGGCCCTCGAAAGCGAACCACAGCGCATCCAGGAGCCGGCCGGTCTGCCAGGCATTGAGCGCCTCCGCCCGCAGGATGTCGTCGCGAACGCCGGCGCGATCGACCGGCGCTTGGGCGTTGGACAGGGCGCGGATGCGCTCGCCCTGCGCGCGCGCATGGCCCAGCACCGCCTCGGCTTCCGCCCCGCCGGCATCGTCGAAACGCTCGAGCAGTGGCGCCCAGAACTGCCGCAGCAAGGAAGCGTCCTCCTCGCCGATGGCCTCGGCCACGCGCGTCCAGACTTCGCCGGCGCGATAGGCGGCCACCACGCGCAGGCGTGCCAGCTCGCCGGCGGCGTGCTCGCGCCCCAGCAGGTCACCGACGCCGGTCAAGTCGGGCTCTGGAAAGCCCACGCCCGACTGCCCCAGGTTGACTTCGCGCTGACGAACCAGCCAGGGCATCAGGCCGTCGACAAGCGACACCCGCACCGGCCCGACACGGTCGATCGAGGGCTGCAGACGAAGGGCGAGCGCGTCGATTGCCTGACCCCACCCGACCACCTGCGGCCCGCGCTCCAGCCAGATGGCGGCCGCCAGCGTACGATTGCGCGCGGCCTCCGAGGTAGCGGGATGCCAGTGCAGCGCCAACACGTCCTCGGGCAATGCGCGGGCGTGCGCCGCCGTCGCGAAGGTCGAGAGAACCAGCAGCAGGCAGGCGCTTGTCAGGCCACTTTTCATGGCCGCTATACTACCCGAACGCCCGGTCTCCCCGGGTAGCCACCCACCACCCAGCAGACCTTCAGGAATCAGCCTTGAACAAGCTCAACATCCTCACCACCGGCGGCACCATCGACAAGATCTACTACGACGACAAGTCCGACTACCAGATCGGCGAACCGGAGATCGGGCGGATCCTCAAGGCCATGAACGTGGCGTTCGACTGGGAGATTCGCGCCCTGCTGCGCAAGGATTCGCTCAACATGAGCGACGAAGACCGCGATCTCATCCGGCAGGCGGTCATGACCAGCACCGACCGACACTTTCTGATCACGCACGGCACCGACACGATGGTCGAGACGGCCGCGGCACTGGGCGACGTGGGCGATCGCGCCATCGTCCTGACCGGCGCACTCAACCCGGCGCGCTTCATCGACTCGGACGCGGTCTTCAACATCGGCTGCGCCGTGGGCGCCGTCCAGGCCCTGCCGGCGGGCGTGTGGATCGCCATGAACGGCCGCATCTGGGATCCGAAGACGGTGCGCAAGAACCGCACGGCCAACCGCTTCGAGGCCGTGGGGTAGGCACCGGTCGGTTCATCGAGGCCCGCGTAGGTCGGGGTCGCATCCCCGACGGACAACGACCCGGGTCTGTACACGCATAGCTACGCGTGTTCTGGTCCGAAGGGTCGTCCGTCTGGGATGCGACCCCGGCCTACGCGGGCCCCGATCGGATTCACCGCCCGCTTCAGATCCGCACCTTACCCTGGCGCACGAACGGGGGCTTGACCACCCGGGCGGTGAGCTGGCGCCCGCGCAGCTCAACTTCGACCTCGTCGAACTCGCCGGCGGGGATACGGGCCAGGGCAACCGGGCATTGTGTCGTCGGCCCGAACACGCCGCTGGTGACCTGCCCTTCACCGGCGCTGGTATGCACTTTCGCGCCGGTGCGCGGAATGCCGCCGCGGCCGAGCACGAGACCCACCAGCTTGCGGGGAACGCCTTCTTGCTTCTGCCGCTCGAGCGCGGCGCGACCGATGAAGTCGCGGTCTTCGGGCTCGAAGGCCACCGTCCAGCCGAGGTTGGATTCCAGCGGCGTGGTCGTGGTGTCCATGTCCTGGCCATAGAGGTTGAGCCCGGCTTCAAGGCGCAGGCTGTCGCGTGCACCCAGGCCGCAGGGCTGCACGCCGGCGTCGAGCAGGCCCTGCCAGAATTGCGGCGCCTCGCCGGCGGGCAGCAACACCTCGAAACCGTCCTCGCCGGTGTAGCCGGTGCGGGCGATGAAACAATCGCCGTGCGTGGTCGCGCGGAAGGGCTTGAGCGATTCGGCCTGCTGCGCGCCCAGCAGCTCGATGACCTTCTCGCGCGCCTCGGGCCCCTGCACGGCGACCATGGCCAGGTCGTCGCGCTCGACGATCTCAACGTCGAAATCGTCGGCCACGCGGCGCATCCAGGCCAGATCGTTCTCGCGCGTGGCGGCGTTGACCACGGTGCGGTAGAAGTCGTCCTCGAGCCAGTAGGTAATCAGGTCGTCGATCACGCCGCCGCGCTCGTCGAGCATGCAGCCGTAGAGCGCCTGGCCCTTCTCGCCCAGCTTGGCGACGTCGTTGGCCAGCAAACGGCGCAGGAAGTCGAAGGCTTCGCCGCCCTGGATGTCGACCACGGTCATGTGCGAGACGTCGAACATGCCGGCGCCCTCGCGCACGGCCCGGTGTTCTTCCATCTGGGAGCCGTAGTGAATCGGCAGCTCCCAGCCGGCGAAATCGACCATCTTGCCGCCGGCCTCGAGATGCGCGGCGTGCAGCGGGGTTTTCGAACTCATAGTGACATCTGTGCCTGGTCGGAATCAGGCCGGCATTATATCGCCCTCACACGCCCCGACCGGATCAGGACGGCGACCGGTATGGCACCCATCAGCACCAGGATCAGGGCCGGCACCGCGGCCATTTCCCACTGGCCTTCGGCGGTCAGTTCGTAGATGCGCACGGCCAGGGTTTCCCAGCCGAAGGGTCGAAGCATCAGCGTGGCCGGCATTTCCTTGGCGATTTCGACCAGGGCCAGCAGGAAGGCGGTGACCAGGCCCGGCCACAGCAGCGGCAGGTTGACGCGCCACAGGCGGTACCAGCGCGGCACGCCCAGGCTTCGAGCCACCTCGACGTACTGCGGCCGGATCCGCCCGGCCACGCCGTCGAGCGGCCCCCAGGCGACCCGAACGAAGCGGACCAGGTAGGCCATCACCAGCGCGGCCATGCCGCCGGCAAATGCCGTTCCGGCCAGGCGGT
>CAZSGS010000093.1:0-8494 GCA_964606365.1 uncultured Wenzhouxiangella sp.
CGCGCGCCAGCAATGTCTTGCCGGTGCCGGGCGGGCCGACCATGAGGATCCCCTTGGGAATATGGCCACCTAGGCGCTGGAACTTGCCCGGGTCACGCAGGAAATCGACCAGTTCGGTGACTTCGTCCTTGGCCTCTTCACAGCCGGCGACGTCGCTGAACGTCACCTTGACCTGGTCCTCGCCCTGAAGCTTGGCGCGCGACTTGCCGAAGCTCATGGCACCGCCGCGACCGCCAGCCCCACCCTGCATCTGGCGCATGAAGTAGACCCACAGGCCCACCAGCACCAGCACGGGCAGCAGGCTGATGAGGATATCGATGATGATGGAACGGCCCTCGGGCGGCCGGGCCTCGATCTCGACGTTGTTGTCGAGCAAGTCCTTGATCAGGCCGTCGTCGCGCGGCGCCATGACGCGAAACTCCTGACCGTCGCGGTTCTCGCCCGTGATGGTCTTGCCGCCGCTGCCTTCCTGGATCTCGACGCTCGCGACGTTGCCGCGTTCGACTTCCTCGAGGAAGACCGAATAGTTCAACTCGCGCGGCTGCGCATCGGGCTGCGAGTAGTGATTGAACACGCTCATCAGCACGACGGCGATGATGATCCACATCACCAGGTTCTTGGCAAAATCACTCAAAATCTGTTTCTCCGCTTGGCGCCGTCCGTCTGGGACGATTCTACGACAATGTGATCAAGGCTGCGTTCAACCCCGGAGGCGGCTGGCCACCAGGTAGACCTCGCGGCTTTCGGCCCGCGATGCCTGGGGCTTGCGCACGCGCAACACCTCGAACTTTCGCTTCAGCTCGGCCAGGAAGGGATCGAAACCCTCGCCCTGGAAGACCTTGACGACGAAGCTGCCGGACGAATCCAGCCAGTCCTCGGCGAACGCCGTAGCGAGCTCGGCGAGGTGAATGCTGCGGGCCTGGTCGGCCGGCCCGATACCCGAGATATTGGGGGCCATGTCCGACAGCACAAGGTCGGCGCGCCGACCCGCCATGGCGGTCTCGAGCGCCGCGAGGGGCTCGTCCTCGCGAAAATCGCCCTCGATGAAGACGACGCCGTCGATGGGGTCCATCGGCAGGATGTCGAGCGCGACCACACGGCCCTGGTCGCCGACCTTCTCCAACGCCACCTGCGACCAGCTCCCCGGGGCCGCCCCCAGGTCGACCACGAACTGGCCCGGCCGGAAGAGCTGGTCCTTCCGGTCGAGCTCCAGCAGTTTGAATGCCGCCCGCGCCCGATACCCCGACTCGCGGGCGCGCTTGACGTAGGGGTCGGATTGTTGGCGCTTCTTCCAGTCCAATTTGGTGTTCTGGTGTTTTGGTGATTTGGTTTGGCCATGTTAACCGCTTGCAGGCAGCCAACCCCTGAATCCTGCCCCCTCACCACTTCCCCAACCGCGCCACGGCCCGATCGCCGCGATTCACGTTACCATTGCCACCTCATTCCAAGCGGCGCCTGCCATGCCCCTCAACAACGCCCAGAAAAAGCACCTGCGCGGCCTCAGCCACGACCTGCATCCGGTTGTAATGGTGGCCGACAAGGGCCTGAGCGAGAACGTCCTCGCCGAGATCGAGCAGGCCCTGGAGCATCACGAGCTGATCAAGGTCAAGCTCCGCGGCGAGCGGGAGCAGCGCCGGGCCTGGATCGACGAGCTGGTCTCGACCACCGGTGCCGAACTCATCCACAGCATCGGCCAGGTGGCGTGCCTGTACCGCCGCCACCCCGAAAAGCCGAAAATCGATCTGCCCCGCCGCTGAGCGACCCGCGCGATGGAACTGACTGAACACACGGCCGGCAACTACCATCAGATCCGCGGCGTCGAGCCCGACCGCGTCTTCGTAACCGACCGGTGGTACGACTCCAGCCTGGTTGTCGGCGCACGCTACCTCGATCCCGGCTGGCCGGTCACCGACCTGGCCGAGCTGGACGAGGCGCGCATCGCCGCCCTGGTCGAACTCGGCCCGGAGCTGGTGATCGTCGGCGTCGGTCAGCGGCAGCAGATCCTGTCCCGCGAATGCCAGCTCGGCTTCATCCGCCACGGTATCGGCGTCGAATGCATGACCCTCGACGCCGCCGCGCGCACCTTCAACGTCCTGATGAGCGAAAACCGCCGCGCGCTGGCGGCGCTGATCATTTCCGAGGCAGGTAATCGAGCGGATTGACCGGCTCGCCGTCGAGGCGAATCTCGAAATGCAGCATCTCCTCGCGGCGGTCGTTGCGCCCCATCTCGGCGATCTTCTGCCCGCGCCGCACCTCGTCACCTTCGCCGACCAGCCTGCGGCGGTTGTGGCCGTAGGCCGAGAGCAGCTTGTCGGAGTGCTTGATGATGATCAGTTCGCCGTAGCCAATCAGCGCCGTACCGCTGTAGACGACGCGCCCGGCCGCCGCCGCCGCAATATCCTGGCCCGACGAACCGGCCACACCGATGCCCTTGCGTGTATCGGCCGGATCGAAGGATCGAGCCAGTCGGCCCTCGGTCGGCCACTGCCAGGCCAGGCCGCCGACGGTCCGGGCATTGCCGGCGGCCGAGGCGGCGGGTGGATCCGTCCGTGACGCGGCGGGCCCGGACGAGTCGGAAGGCGCTTTGGGCTCGTCAGCCTCGTCGACCTCATCGGCGGCGCTCCGGCGCGACGGCGGGGATCGCGACTCGGATGAGGTCGTTCCAGCCGCCTGTTCGGATGCGTCCGGCCGCGAGCGAGTCGCCGGCGGCGCGCTCATGCGCAGTTCCTGCCCGGGGCGGATCGTGTACGGGGCGTCGATGCCGTTCCACTTGGCCAGCTCGCGCCAATCGAGATCATAGCGAAAGGCAATGGAGTAAAGCGTATCGTCGCGCCGTACCCGGTACCAGGCCGGCGGTGCCTCAACCGCTCGCTTGTCCACTGCCGGACGCGTCGAGACCGGACGATCGGGGTTGGGCTGCCAGGGCGCGCAGCCGGCCAGCAGTAGAACCGCCAGCAGCAGAAACCACACCGCTCTTGTGCCTACCAGAGCCACCAGGCCAGCCCCCCGAGCGCGGCAGCCGCGATGACCAGCCAGCCGATCAGGTCGACCCAGTCGCCGAGTCGTTCGGCAGCGCGCTCGCCGCCGGCCCAGACAATGCCCGAAACCAGGTAAAAGCGCGCGCCCCGCCCGATCACGGAACCGACGACGAACCCCAGCAGGGGCGTGCCCAGTGCGCCCCCGGCGATGGTGATGATCTTGAACGGAATGGGGGTGAATCCGGCCAGCATGACGAACCAGACGCCGTACGATCGGAATGCGTCGACCGCGGCCTGGTAGGCGCCAAGGTAGCCGACACGTTCGATCAGCGGCAACACCGCCTCGACGGCCAACCAGCCGATCAGATAGCCGAAGAGGCCGCCGATCACCGAGCTGACCGTGGTCAGGAACGCCAGGCGCCAGGCCGCCGAGCGCTCGGCCAGAACCATCGGCGCAAGCATGACGTCGGGCGGAATCGGAAAGACGGTGGCCTCGGCGAAGCTCAGGCCGACCAGGTAGCGCCGCGCGTGGCGGTGGCGCGACCATACGAGGACCCGATCGTAGAGGCGCCGAAACATGGGGTCAGCGTGCCATGGGTCAGTCGAGCCCCTCGAGCAGCGGCACGAAGGTCACCGCACCCAGCTCCTCGCGCTCGAAGCCCGTTTCCGTTCGGGTGACACGCACCAGCTGCTGGTGGTGGTCGGCATGTTCGGGGGCGACCAGAACGCCGCCGACGCCGAGCTGCTCGTAGAGCGCCTCGGGGATGCGCCCGCCGGCCGTGACCACAATGGCGTCGAACAGGGCCTGCGAAGCCCAGCCTTCCATGCCGTCGGCGTGCCGGGTGTAGATCGTGTGGAGGCCGAGGCGATGAAAGCGCTGCCGGGCGATTCGCTGGAGCTCGCCGATACGCTCGGTGGTGAACACCTTGTCGGCCAGGCGCGCCAGGATGGCAGCCTGGTAGCCGGATCCGGTGCCGATTTCGAGCACCTTGCCGAGCCGGTCATCGCGCATCACCGCCTGCGTCATCATGGCGACCACGTAGGGCTGCGAGATCGTCTGGCCGCGCCCGATCGGCAGGGCCGTGTCTTCGTAGGCGCGCGAGGACAGCGCCTCGTCGACGAACAGGTGGCGCGGGGTGTCGAGCATCGCCTGCAGCACGCGCTCGTCGCGGATACCTTTCTCGCGCAGGCGCCGAACCAGCCGCTGGCGGGTGCCTTCCGAAGTCATGCCGATACCGCTGTGCGCCTTCGAGGTCATCATCGCGCTTGGCGGTAGCGTCCGCTGTTGAGTTCGTCGATCCAGTGACTCACCTCGTCGAGCGCCTGATAGCGCGTCAGATCGACATGGATCGGGGTCACCGATACGTAGCGATTGCGCACGGCGTGAAAATCGGTCCCCGGCCCGTTGTCTTCCTCGGACCCGGCGGGACCGATCCAGAAGAAACAGCGCCCGCGCGGATCCTCGATCGGGATGACGTCTTCGGATCGATGGCGATGCCCCAGCCGCGTGGTCTCGAAGCCCTTGATCTCTTCCCACGGCAGGTCGGGTACGTTGACGTTGAGGATGGTATCGGCCGGCAACGGTTTTTCCTCGAGCTGCGCCATCAGCATACAGGCGGCCTCGGCGGCCGAGTCGTAATGATGCGGCTGATCCTCGCTGTAGACCAGCGAGACGGCCATGGCCGGGAGCCCGAGGAAGCGCCCTTCCATGGCGGCGGCGACCGTGCCCGAGTACAGCACATCGTCGCCCAGGTTGGCTCCGGCATTGATGCCGGAGACGACCATGTCGGGCTCGTCGCCGAGCAGACCGGTGATCGCGATATGAACGCAGTCGGTCGGCGTGCCGAAGACCTTGAAAACGCCATCGCGGCGCTTTTCGACCCGGATCGGTTGATCGAGCGTCAGCGAGTTGCTCGCGCCCGAACGGTCGCGGTCGGGCGCGACCACCGTGACCCGGTCGGAGTGCGCGACCAGGCGTTCGGACAACAGCCGTATTCCGGGCGCGTGAAGCCCGTCGTCGTTGGCAATCAGAATATGCATGCTTGAACCGGAAGGTCAAAGGCATAACTATAAACGAAGACCGCAATCGAGAAATGACCATGAGCGAATCCGAGGACGATACCGACCTGTTCCGCGCCGCGGTCGGCGACGTGCGCCGGATCCGCAGCAAGCGCGACCATTCTCGCCCGCCGCCCCCACCGCCCAGACCGGCCCAACGCGAGCGCGACGAGGCCCGGGTAATGGACGAGATCGCCCATGGCCCGATCGACTACGCCAGCATCGAAACGGGCGAGGAGATTACTTATCTCCGCCCCGGCCTGCAAAAGCGGGTACTCACCCGGCTTCGACGCGGTCACTGGCGGGTCGAGGACGAGCTCGACCTGCACCACATGAACATCGAAGCGGCGACGGGCTCGATCCGCCGCTTCCTGCTGGAAGCCGACCGCGACCGCATGAGTTGTGTGCGGATCATCCATGGCAAGGGTTTGCGCTCGGGTCCCGACGGGCCGCAGCTCAAGCGGCTGACCGCCCGGCTGCTGAGCCGCCACGACCGCGTGGCCGCCTTCGCCTCCGCCCCGCCCCACGACGGCGGAACCGGAGCCGTCTACGTGCTGCTGCGAGCCCGGCGATGAGCGGGCTTGAAGGGCCGATCGCCGCGTTGCTGCTACTCGCGGCGACCATCGTCTTCTGGCTTTCGGCCGTCAACGCCCGCGACCGCGCCCGCGAGCTGGCGCGGCGTTTCTGCAAGCGCCAGGGCTGGCAGCTGCTGGATCAGACCGTCGCACTGAGATCCCTGCGCCCGGTCCGGTCGGCCGAGGGAATGCGTTGGCAGCGACGCTACCGCTTCGATTTCAGCCCCGAGGGCACGGGCCGGCGGGCCGGGGAGCTGACTCTGATGGGGCAGCGCCTGGTTCGGGTGTGGGGCGAGCTCGAGGACGGCGGACGCCTGATCGAGCCAGAGTAAGGTCCAAGGTCAAAGGTTGCAGGTTAAAGATTTCAGGCGGCATCGGCAGGCTGCCGGGCGGCTTCGCCGCGAAAGCCCCGTGACCGGGCAGTGGGATGCCAGCCTTGCGCATCCCCCAGAGGAGTCGCGGCCAAACCACCCAGCATCGCACGGCATACCGACCTGAATCCTGAGTCTTACTTGACCACCTTCAGATTCGGCCGCGATTTGCGCTCCGGCCCCGAACGATCGTCCTCGGGATCGCCCGAATCGGAATCGGCCGTGCCGTCATCATCCTCGCCGACCGGGAACATCATGCCGCGGCCGTTCTCGCGGGCATAAACCGCCTCCACAGCGTTCATGGGAACGGTAACGGCCTGGGAAACGCCGCCGAAGCGCGCCACGAACGTCACCATCTCGGCATCCATGATCAGGTCACGCACCGCGGTTGGGGAGACGTTGAGCACGACACGGCCGTCCTGGATGCTCGAGGGCGGAACCTCCAGGCCGGGCTGGTCGGCATCGACCAGCAAGTGCGGCGTCAGACCGCAATCGACGATCCACTCGTGAATGGCACGAACCAGGTACGGCCGGCTCGAAAGCATGGTCACTCGCCCTCCCGCAGGATTCGCTCCGCCTCCGTCAGGCTGCGCTTGAACGAATCGCGCGCAAACATGCGCTCCATGTAACGCAGGGTATTGGGCGCCTTCTTTGCCGTCAATTCAACGTCGTAGGCCGGCAAACGCCAGAGCAGCGGCACCAGCGCGCAATCCACCAGGGACAGCTCGTCGCTGAGCAGGAAGGTGCGCAGCCCGAACAACTCGTCGGAAGCGATGATCTCCTCGTTCAACTGTTTCTTGGCGGCGGCTACCTTTTTCTGGCCGCCGGAGTTCTCGATGATCTTGGCCGCCTCGATCCAGTCGCGATTGATGCGGTACATCGCCTGGCGCAGATAAGCCCGCGACAGGGGGTCGACCGGCATGAGCGGCGGATGCGGATAACGTTCGTCGAGATACTCGGTGACGACCCAGGTGCCGTAGAGCTTGAGATCCTTGTCCACCAGGGTCGGCGTCTCGCCGTAGGGATTGAGCTCGGCGAGATCGGCCGAGGCCGCCCGGTCCTGTTCGACGTGGATGATCTCCACGTTGATCCCCTTTTCCGCCAGCACGAATCTGACGCGATGGCAATCCAGGCAATTCTCCGAAGAATAAAGGGCCATCATAAAGCAGCTACTCCCTTGGTCAACGCGTCGAAATGTCGCACCCGCCCGAGCACGATCACTTCTTCACGTCCTTCCAGAACTCCTGGTACAGGAGCCAGGCGAGGCAAGTGAAGGCAACCAGGAACAGCAGCACCCAGATACCGATCTTTTCGCGCTTGAGAACGGCTGGTTCGGCGGCGTACTCCATGAATGCCACCAGGTCACGGACGTGGTCGCTGTAGGCCTCAGGCGAAAGCCTGCCCTCCTCATCGAGCTCCAGGTCGACGACTTCGACATGTTCGACGCCTTCGTCGTCGGTATGGGACTCGGTGATCGGCCGCTGGATGCCCTGCAGTTCCCACAGCACGTGCGGCATGGAGGTATTCGGCATTACCGTGTTGTTCCAGCCGTCTTCCGTCAGGTAGTAGCTCTTGAGATAGGAGTAGATCCAGTCCGGTCCGCGCGAACGGGCCGTCAGCGTCAGGTCCGGCGGTGCGATGCCGAACCACTCCTCGGCGTCGTCGGCCTCCATGGCGCTGACCATGGGGTCGGCGACTTCCTGGTCGCCCTGAACCAGAAACTCTTCGATCTGCGCTTCGCTCAGACCGAGATCCTCGACCAGGCGGTTGTAGCGCAGGTACTCCATGGAATGGCAGCCCGAGCAGTAATTGACGTACATCGCCGCGCCGCGCTGCAGCGATGCCTTGTCGTGCACGTTGATGTTGGCGTGCTCCAGCCCTTCGCCACCGCCGGCGGCGAAGGCGAAGCCGGAAGCCAGCAAGGCGGCCGCTGCAACAATGTTTCTGAATCTCATCACTTGGTCACCCGCTCCGGTTCCGGTTTGGTTTTCTCGAACTTGGTCACGATCGGCAGCAGCGCGAAAAACGCGAAGTAGTAGACGGTCCAGATGCGCGACTCGAGCGTCTGCAGATCCGTCCCCTCGCCCAGCGCCAGCATGCCCAGGCGAATGAAGCCGACCACGAACAGGGCGAGCATGATCTTGCTCGGCAAGCCCTTGTAGCGCATCGAACGGACTCTCGAGCGGTCCAGCCAGGGGAGGAAGAACAGCACGAAAATGGCCGAACCCATGACCACCACGCCCAGGAACTTGTCGGGCACGGCCCTGAGCATGGCGTAGTAAGGCGTGAAGTACCACACCGGGACGATATGCTCGGGCGTGACCAACGGATCGGCCGGCACGAAGTTGTCCGGCTCGAGGAACAAGCCACCCATCTCCGGGGCGTAGAACAGCACGAACGCGAACAGGATCAGGAACACTCCGGCGCCGAACAGGTCCTTGACGGTGTAATAGGGGTGGAAAGGAATGCCGTCCAGGGGCCGGCCCTTCGAATCCTTGTTCTTCTTGATGTC
>CAZSGS010000094.1:0-8478 GCA_964606365.1 uncultured Wenzhouxiangella sp.
GTGGTGACCACCGCCGGTCCGGCCCGCCTCGGAATGATCGGCCAGCAGCAGGTCGAGACTCAGCACCAGGCTGCGCTGGAGATAATGACGCGCCGCTTCTGCGCTCATCGCCGGGTGCAGGTAGTCGCCCTCGGCGATCGCGAGCATTCGCAGCCGGCTGAGGGCTTCGACCGCCACGGCGTCGGCGCCGCCCGAGAGAGATCCGCGCGACAGGTTTGGCTGCAGGCGTTCGGGATGATTCCAGTCGCTGCCGTCGAATACGCCCGCCTCGTCCAATCGCCCGGCGTATGGATACAGCCTGGCCGCACCGCCCGGCTGCCTGAGCAGGCGCAGGGCGGCCGTGAACAGGCGCTGAAGATGGCCGACTTTGGCGAACTTGCTAACGCGGGCGATGTTCTCGAGCGCCTGTTCGAATTGTTCGCCCAGGCGGGCGATGTCCGGTTGTTCGTTGCGAGATGCTTCCTGCAAGCGCTGATACTCCGTTGATGTAGTCGACTGCGCTTCGACCGGGCGAGTACGCGCGTCGGCGTCGATGGGGCCGTCAATGATAGCGGATCGCTTCGCGTGCATCGCGAAGCGATCCCGCGCCGGAAGGCTCAGATGTAGAAGTCCAGGTCTTCCTGATGCTTGAGCAAATCGCGCATGGTATGCGCATCGTCACCGAAGAAGTGGACCAGGCCCCAGTGCGTGCCGTAGGCCTCGCGCTCGGCCACCACCTCCTCGGACAGGGGATAGAGCTCGTGGCTTTCGAAATAGGGATGCTCGGCCGTTTCTTCGGGAAAGGCCAACTCGCTGACGACACGCCGGCGCGGGAAGACACCGAAACATCCGGCATAGCCCTTGGCACCCTTGACCGGCTCCGGAAAGAAGGCTTCGACTTCTTCCTTCGTCGATTTGGGGTCGAACACCACCGCACTGGCCTGGTAGGCGTTGAACCCGTAGGCCCGCTCGATCAGCTCGAAGGCCTTGAAGCCCGGCGGACGGTAGGCGACCTCGCCGAAGTACATCGTGCCGTCGGCGGTCACGAAGTACTCGGGATGAATCAGCCCGAACTTGATGTCGAACGCCTTGACCAGCTTTTCGACTTCCCGGGTGATGGCATCGCGCCAGCTCTCGAGCTCGGGCGTGGCCGGCACGAACACCGAATAACCCAGCGTGACGTACTCGGAAATGTTGAGGAACTTGATTTCGCCGTCGTGAATCCAGGCCTCGACCGCGAATTCCCAGCCGTCGAGGTGGGATTCCATCAGCAACGGGAAGTCGGTGTCCGGAATCGAGTCGATTTCCTCGGGCGAACGAATCACCCGGTGTCCGAGACACCCGGCCTTGTCGAAGGCCTTGAGGTGAATGGGATCGTTGGGATCACCGTCGAGCTTGAGCAGGGTCTGGTTGACCCGCTTGAGAAAGCGCAGCACGTCATCCTTTTCGTGCGCCTCCTCGAAGACACCGACCCGAATGCCGCCCAGGTGCGCCCGGCGCTTCATCAGGGCCTTGTCGCGGAACAGCACGGACTGGCCGTGAAGGCGCGGCTGATCCATCAGAACCGAATTGATCGCACCGGCCCACTCGACCACTTCCTCGAACAGCGGGATCGACACGTCGACGCCTTCCTTCCTGAGCGTCTCGGCGATTTCGAGCGAACGTTCGTTCAGCCGTTCGAAATCCCACTCGATGAACGGAATATCGTTCTCGCGGGCGTAGTCGGCCGCCCACGGCGGCGCGACGACAACGTAGCGCCGATCGAACCGGGCCATGGCGTCGATGGCGTTGAGGCTCCAGCCGAGCAGCGCGATGTAGCCCTTGTCGGGATTCTTGTCCCGCGTTCCGGAGCCGCCCGGACGGATGCCGGCGTCGGTTGGTGCTGACTGATTCTGCTGAACCATGGCTGATGCCTCCTCAAAGAAGCGAATGAATGACCTATTGCCAGAACCAACCTAACATACGCCCATCAACTTTATCGTAAATGAAGGCTTTTGCCGGTCGATCGCGAAAATTGTCGGCATTTTGCAGCAGCGCACCTGCGGCGAGCCAGCCCGGAGACGGGCCTCGAAGCGCACGCGCGTCAAATCGACGCCGCGCGGCGCCGCTGCACGGCCCCGTGGACGTCCTCGATCATCATGTAGAAGCAGGGCACGACCACGAGCATGATCGAGGTGGCAAAGACGATACCGAAGCCAAGCGAAATCGCCATGGGAACCAGGTGCACGGCCTGGATCGAGGTCTCGAGAATGATCGGCGCCAGGCCGCCGAAGGTGGTGACCGTGGTCAGCACGATCGGCCGGAAACGCCGGGTACCGGCCGCCAGGATCGCGTCGTGCGCCGACATCGTCGAACGCTGAGCATTGGCAAAGTGCACCATGATCAGCGCGCCGTTGACGACGACCCCCGATACGGCGACGACCCCGAGCATGCTCACCAGGGACAAGTCGTAACCGAGCAGGATGTGGCCGATGATCCCGCCGACGATGCCGAAGGGAATGGCCATCATCACGATCAGCGGCTGGACGTAGCTGCCGAAGGCGATCGCCAGCAAGGCGTAGACGGCAAACAAGGCCAGCCCGAACCCGCCCCACAGGGCGGCCGTGGACTCGCGCAGCTCCGCCTGGCTGCCCTCGTAGGTCCAGGTGATACCCGGGAAATCCGCACGCAGTTGCGGCAGCACCTCTTCGTTGACCGCCGCCAGCACCCGGCTGATCGCGTTCTTCGGCTCGACGTCGGTACCGACGTTGATCACCCTGCGGCCATCGCGGCGGTTGATCGAAGTGAAGGCCTGACCGGGTTCGATGCGGGCGATTTCCGACAGCGGCACTTCCACGCCTTCGGGCGTTCGCACCGTGAAGTTCTCGACCGTGCGGATGTCTTCTCGCGCGGCCTCGGGCAACTTGACGCGCACCTCGATCTCGTTGGTACCCCTCAGGTAGCGCATCGCGATGTCGCCGTAGAAGGCACCGCGCAACTGGCGACCGACTTCCACCGGCGTCAGGCCGAGCGCGCGTCCCTCCGGCAGCAGCGTGAAGTCGAGCTGGGCCTTGCCGCGCTCGTAGTTGTCGTTGACGTCGCGGGTGCTTCCGAATTCCTCCAGGCGCTCGACCAGTTCGGTCGCCGCGTGCTCGAGCACGTCGATGTCGGAATGGCTCAGGTCGATACTGATGTCGTCGCGCCAACTGCCCGGGCCGCGTTCTGCCTCGAATGTAATCTGGTCGACACCCTTGATGTCACCGATCTGGTCGCGCCACAGCTCGATCACCGCCTGGGTGGAGATATCGCGCTGGGCCGGGGGCAGCAGGACGATCTCGACGTCGATGAAGGTGCTGCCGCGCACATTGGTCTTGATGCCCTCGGCTGCCTCGTAGAGGTTGTTTTCCTCGAACATCCGGTGCGTGGCATTGGTGATCTGCGCGGCCATGTCGGCGGCCACGTCGCGCGTGCTGCCCACGGGCAGGCGAACGCCGGCCTCGATCTCGTCGGCCGGCTGCTCGGGCATCATGACCATGCCCAGATGGTCACTGAGCGCGTAGCCGCCCGAAACGGCCAGCAACATGATCGCGGCCGTCAGGCTGACGTATCGATGCCGCAGGCAGCCCTCGAGGAAGGGGCGGTAGCGGGTGTCGATCCAGTTGCTGAATCCCTTGGCAAATCCCCGCTGGATCCGGTGCAGCCGTTCACCGGCCGCGGCATGCGAGCGCTCGCGGATATGCGCCAGGTGCGACGGCAGGATGAACAGCGCCTCGAGCAGGGACAGCGCCAGAATGGTAACCACCACCACCGGCATCGGCCACCAGTACTGCCCCATGATGCCGGGAATGAACATCACCGGCAGAAACGCGACGATATTGGTAAGAATGCTGAAGGTGACCGGCCAGGCCATTTCGCGCGCGCCGAGAATGGCGGCATCCTTCATGTCCAGGCCGCGCTCTCGATGTTCGTAGACGTTCTCCCCCACCACGATGGCGTCGTCGACGACGATACCGAGCGCAACCAGGAATCCGAACATCGAGATCATGTTGATGCTGATACCGAAACCCGGCAGCAGGTTGATGGCGCCGACGAAGGAAATCGTCATGCCCATCATGATCCAGAACGCCAGTCGCGCCTCCAGGAACAGCGCCAGCAGGATGATGATGATGACGATCGCCAGCGCGCCGTTCTTGAGCAACAGGTTGAGCCGGTCGCTGAACTCCTCGGCACGGTTGGAATCGATGCGCCAGCTCACCCCCTCGGGCAGCGTGTGGGTGAGATCGTCGAGCACGGTCTGGACCGATTCGGCCACTTCCAGCGGCGACTGGGTACCGACGCGGAAGATCTCGATCTCGATCGACGGCTTGCGATTGAACTGCGAATGAAAACCGACTTCCTCGAAGCCGTCGCGCACCTCGGCGATATCGCCCAGCCGCAACGGCGCGCCGGTGTCCGAGCTGATCAGGATGATGTCGGCCATCTCGCGCGCCCATTCCCGGCGCTCCTTCATTCGCAGCAGGATCTCGCCCCGGCTGGTGTCGACGGCGCCGGCGGGCACGTCCCGGCTGGACTGCTCGATCAGGTCGGCGACCTGGGCCAGCGTCATGTCGTACTCGCGCAGGGTGTCCTGGTCGATCTCGACGTGCGTGACGTGAGCCGGCACGTTGCCCATCTCGACCTGGGTGATGTTGGGCTGGCTCAACAGCTGATCCCGAACGCGCTCCCCGAGGCGCCGCAGCGTCCAGACATCAACGCCGCCGTAGACGCCGATTTCCATGACGTCGCGCTGCCAGGAGCGCAGGCGCACCTCCGGCTCCTCGGCATCGACCGGGAAGGTGCGTATCTGGGAGACGGCCTGATCCACGTCCTGGTAGACCTGCATGCGATTGACGCCGGTGACCAGCTCGAGATTGACCTGTCCGGAGCCCTCGCGCGCGGTCGAGGTGATCTCCTTGATGCCTTGCACACCGCGCACGGCCTCTTCGACGGGCAACAGGATGCCCTCCTCGACCTCGGCCGGCGCCGCACCCGGGTAGGAGACGCTGACGTCGACGTAGTCCAGCTCGTAGCGGGGCTGAACCTCCTTCTGCATGCTGATCGCCGTCCATACGCCGCCGGCCAGAAGAATGACCATGGCCAGGTTGGCCGCGATCGGGTTGTTGACCATCCATGCGATCGGGCCTCGGGCGTTCAGGCCGGAGCCGGCCGGGGGGTGGTTCATGCGTCGGCGTCCCCCTCGGTGTCTTCATCCTCGTCCAGGCGCAAGCGCAGCCCTTCCTGCACCGTCGCCAGGCGGGTCGTCACGACCCGATCGTCGGCCGAAAGCCCCTCGTCGATATAGGCCCAGGATTCGTCCTGGAACACGATCGAGACCGGCTGAATCACCAGCCGCCCGTCGATCATGAGCCAGACCGTGTCGTCCTCGCGCACGTAGTCGCGATCGAGCCGCACGACATCGGCGATCTCTCGGCCCTCGATCCGGCACTCCACGTATTCGCCGAGCATCAGCCGCGGCAGGTCTTTATCGGTCTTTCGCGCGAGCGGGTCTTCGACGGAAACCAGGATGCGGGCCAGTCGGGTCGGCCCTTCCAGCTCCCCGATCAGGCGAAAGACCTCGCCGCTTCGGGTCGTACCCGCCGGCCAGGCGCTGCGGTTGCGCACCGTCGCACTCGATCCGGACCGGTCGCCGTCGGGCACCCTCAGCCACTGCAGCTGAGCGATCGGAACGGTGGCCTCGATCCAGTAGCGGTCGATACCCACCAACCGCCCGAGCGCGGCGCCGGGGCTGACCTGCGAACCCAGGCCAATGTCGCGGCTGAGCACATGGGCATCGAAGGGTGCCTCGATGGTCGTGCGATCGAGATTGACCTGCACCTGCGCGATATCGGCGCGGGCCGACTCGACCTGGGCCTGGGCAGCCCGCAATTGCGGCTCGCGCAGGACCAGCGCCCGGCGCTCGGGCGGAAGGTCGCGATCGAACGATGCGAGATCGGATCTGGCCGCCTGCTGTTCGCCGCGCTCGATATCGAGCTGGGATAGTGCCTGCTCGAGACCGCCGCGGCTTTGCTGCAGGGCAATCTGGTAGTCGGCGTCATCGAGCCGCACCAGCATTTCGCCGGCATCCACGAAGCCTCCGGGAACGAAATCGTCACCCAGTTCGGCGACTTCGCCCTCGACCCGGGCGCCGAGGGAAATTTCACGCGCCGGGCGCACCGTTCCCATGGCCTCGATCGTCGGCCGGAAGCTGCCGAACTCGCCCCGCGTGACATCGACCAGGGACGCCGACTGTCGGACCGCGCCGTCGCGCCGGGCCGTAGGCTCGGTATTGAAGATCAGCAGCAGCAGGGCGGCGCCGGCGAGCACGAGAACGGTGCAGACAATGACCGTCTTGAGAAAACCGCTCCTGTTGTCGTCCCTGACGGCTTGGGATTCGTTATTCACGCGAAACTGGCTCCCTCGGAAGTTCGGGTGGGATTGCGGCTGTCTTGGTTATGCAAGTATGTACGGCACTCGACAGCATGCTGACCAAATTGTTTCAGCAGAAGCTATCAGAGGCGACGCAATGATTCGTCAAGACTGTCGATTCACGGGAGCGAACTAGCCGCGATCACTCCGGGGCCCGGAACGCCGGATGTCTTCCGACTCGGAGTAGCGCGCGTAGAGATCGAACAGCACGCGACGGAATTGCTCGCTGTAGCCGGCGGCCACGCCGAGGGCCAGCGTGGCGATGGCGGCCTTGTCCGGGTTGTCCTGGATCCAGCGCGCGAGAACCGGATCGGCGTGCTCGCGCAGGAGTTTCTCGAACTCCTCGCCGTACGCATCGGGCTCGCGCACGGAGCGCGCGGGCTTGCCCGACCCGCCGGAAATCCTCGCGATCACCAGAACGAGCGCGATCGCAAGAACGCCGGCTGCGGCCGTCACCAGTGCGGCAAGCGCCGGGGGCAGCACTTCGAGCAGGGCGAAATAGCAAGCCGCGCCCAGGAACGCGAATACGCACAGCGCCAAGGGGACGACCACCGCCGCCACCCAGACACCCGTTTCCATGCGTTTTCTTATTCGTGTCAGCATCCGGCTTCCCCGGCAAGGCGAGGCCTAGTGTACCCCTAGCGGTCGAGCAGCTTGCCGAGAATGAAACCGATTCCGAGTGCGACGGCGATGCTGGTCATCGGGCGCTCTTCGATTTCGTGCTCGAAGGCTCCCCAGGTCTGGCGCACCTGGTCGCGCGAGTGGTCCGCTGCGGCACGCAGTCGATCACGGCCTTCATCGGTGACGGAGTGCGCCAATTGCGAGACAGTCTTTCCGATACCGGAGAGTTCCTTCTTCAGTTCCGCAAACTCATCCCTGAGTTCCTGGAGTTCCTTGTCCGCATTCGTCACCATGGATCCTCCTGTTGTGGATCGATTTTTGAGACACTTGTCCGAAACATTAACACACTCGGGTGGCGCCGCCGCGCGAGACCTTTGAGTCACCGCATACCATAATTGTCCAGGAGCCGGTACGCGTCCCGTCATGACCCAGGAGATCAACAGTCTCGAAGGCTTGATCGAGCAGTTGCGTTCGATCAGCCACGAAATCGATCCGGTCGAGCTGCACGACATACTCCAGCAGATCGAACAGCGCTCCTTCGGCGCCATTCTGATCGTTGCCGGGATCATCGTGCTCGCCCCGCTCGTCGGCGACATCCCCGGCGTACCGACGATCACCGCGCTGCTCGTCGTGCTGACGTCCGGGCAGATACTGGCCGGCCGTCGCTACTTCTGGCTGCCGCGGTTCCTGTTGCGCCGCTCCATACCGCGCCGTCACCTGCAGGGTGCCCTCGACTTCATGCTTCGCCCCGCCCGCCTTTCCGACCGGTTCCTGTTTGAACGCCTGTCGTACTTCACGGGCAACTTCTTCACGCTGATCATCGCACTGGCTTCACTCGGGGTCGGCCTGGTCATGCCGCTGCTCGAATTCATCCCCTTTTCCGCCAACCTGGCCGGTATCGCCTTTCTCACCTTCGGCACCGCATTGGTGGTGCGCGACGGCCTGTTCGCGTTGATTTCGCTGGTCCTGACCGGGGCGGTTTTCGTCCTCGTCGTGCGGTGGATTGTCGGTTCTTGACGGCAGCGAACGGCGTCTCGCCGATTGCCGCTCCCGGGAGATGATAGTCTGTACGCTACCGAACATACGGGGCGATGCCTTCTGCGAGATACTAAGGAACCTGTGAACGACTCTTTGCGGGCAGCCACGATGAAAGGACCCGAGAGAAACGAGTTGCTCGCTCTCTTGCCTCAGCAGATAAAGCAGCGAGTGTTTCCGCTGCTGCGCGAGATCGAGCTGCCGCTGGGCAAGGAAATCTATGCCGCCGGCCAGGACGTGCAGTACGTCTATTTCCCGGTCGATTGCATCATTTCCCTGCTCTACGTCATGCTCGACGGTGACTCGGCCGAGATCTCGGTGGTGGGGCGCGAGGGCATCGTCGGTATCGCGGTATTCATGGGCGGCGACAGCACGCCCAGCCGGGCCGTCGTCCAGAGT
>CAZSGS010000095.1:0-8387 GCA_964606365.1 uncultured Wenzhouxiangella sp.
CGTGGCCAGCGCCAGGCGCCGGGATTCTCCCCCGGACAGGTCCATGCAGCTGCGGTCGGCCAGTTCGAGCATTTCCAGGTCGGCGAGGGCATCGCGGGCGCGGTCGTGATCCGCCCTGGATTCCCGCGCCCAGGGCCGGATATGCGGGTGTCGGCCAACCAGGGCGGTTTCCAGGCAGGTGGCGTCGAAAGCGTAGTGCGTGTGCTGCGGCAGCATTCCCAGGCGGCGGGCGATGTCGCGTCGACGGCTTTCGTCGAGCCGCCGGCCGTCGAGCCGGATGCCGCCGCGCTCGGGTTCGAACACCCCGGCGAAGGTCTTGAGCAGGGTCGTCTTGCCCACGCCGTTGGGGCCGAGCATCCCCCAGAACTCGCCCTTGCCGACGGCCAGGTTGAGATGGCGCACGACGTTGACCTGCCCGATGCCTACATCGAGGTCCTCGACGATGAGCAGGCTGTCGTTGGGCGGGATCATCACTACTTGATCCTCGCGGCGCGATAGAGCAGCAGCAGGAAAAGGGGCACGCCGATCAGCGCGGTCAGCACGCCCACCGGCAGTTGTCGGGCGCCGAGCAGGCTGCGCGCGGCGGTGTCGGCCAGGACCAGGAAGCCGCCGCCGAATAGCGCCGAGGCCGGCAGCAGCACGCGGTGGTCCGCGCCGACGAGCAGGCGCATGAGGTGCGGCACGATCAGGCCGACGAAGCCGATCGCACCCGCCAGGGATACCGCCAGCGCGGTCAGCACGGAGGCAACGACATAAATCTCCCAGAACCGGGTCCGGGCCGACTCCCCCAGCAGCGCGGCCTGAAGCTCACCGCCGCTGAGCACGTTGAGGCTGCGCGCCCTGAGCCACAGCAGCGCAGTGCCGGCGATCAGGGGCAGCAGCCACCAGGCCGCCAGCGAGGCATGGCTGAGATCGCCCATCAGCCAGTACAGCATCGATCGCAGGCTGCCGTCGGGCCCGGTGGCCAGGATCAGCGAGATGATTGCGCCCCAGCCGGCGGCGATGACCACGCCGGTGAGCAGGACCCGCGTCGTGCTCCACGGCCCGCGACCCCGGGCCAGCACGAATACCATCACCATGGTGAGCATCGCCCCGGCGAAGGCCAGCACCGGCGTGGGCAGGAACGTCAGGCCCAGGCTCATGCCGATGAGGGCGAAAGCGGCCGCGCCGCCCGACAGTCCCAGGATATAGGGATCGGCGAGGGGGTTGCGCAACAGGACCTGCATCAGGCAGCCGGCCTGGGCAAGCAGGGCGCCGGTGACGAAAGCAGCGATCGCCCGGGGGATGCGCAGCTCCACGACCACGCGCTGCATCACGCCATCGGCCGAGAACGGCCACACCCAGCCGCCGCTGCCCCAGCTCGCGGCCAACAGCAAGGAGGCCAGCGGCAGGGCCAGCAGGCCCGCCCAGATGATCAGGCGTTGGGTGACTGGTGCCGGCGCCATGAATTGATTACCATCGCATGCAGTTGACTCTTTCCGCGGCCCGGTATGATAGCCGGCCGCGACGACCATCACCATGATTGATCCAGACGGTTTCAGGCCCAACGTCGGGATCGTGTTGACTCGGGAAGACGGGCGCGTTTTCTGGGCGCGTCGTGCCGGCAAGGATGGCTGGCAGTTTCCGCAGGGCGGCATGAATACCGACGAGACGCCCATCGAAGCAATGTATCGCGAGCTCGGCGAAGAGACCGGGCTCGGACCCGAACACGTTGAATTGCTGGGCCAGACGCCCGGATGGTTGCGCTATCGCCTGCCGCGCCGATACCGACGTCGGCACCAGAAACCCGTGTGCGTGGGGCAGAAGCAGGTCTGGTTCCTGCTGCAGTTCCTCGCCGACGATGGCGCATTCGATCTGGACGCGGCCGAAAAACCCGAGTTCGATCGCTACCGCTGGGTCGATTTCTGGTACCCGGTCAGGCACGTGATTCCGTTCAAGCGACGCGTCTACGTGCGGGCGCTGCGCCATCTCGAGCCGATGTTGCCCGACGGTGAACGACGGACGGGGTGATCGGGGCGAGGTTTCAGGGGGCAGGGGTCAGGGAAATCCAGATCCTGGGCGCGCAGGGTTGTTCAGAGTTTCCTTGGGGCCGTACATTCTCAAAAAAACCGGCGCGCCTTGCGCTCGCCTTATCGATGGAGACACAGTTTGATGAAGTTCCGGTTCTCATTGGCCGCTGGCCTGCTTCTGGCCGGGCCGCTGGCCGCCCAGACCTTTTCCGACGAAGATCTTGCCGTTGCGCGCGAGCTGCGCGAGGCGGCGCTGGCCGGTGACGGCGGCTACGAGATCGTCGCCGATCTGACCACCCGGATCGGTCCCCGCCTGGCCGGCAGTGAAGCCGATGCCCGCGCGGTGGAATGGGCGGTGGCGATGCTCGAAGACATGGGGTTCGATCGCGTCTGGACCGAACCGGCGACCTTCCCGACCTGGCATCGCGGCCTGGAGCGCACCGAGATCGTCGCACCCGCGCGTCACGAACTGGTCACGCTGGCACTGGGCTTCTCGCCGGCCACCCCAAAGGGCGGTATCGAGGCCGATGTGGTCATGTTCGACGACCTGGCCGCGCTCGAGGCGGCCGACGAGTCCGAAGTGGCCGACCGAATCGTATTCATCCGCAATCGCATGGAGCGCACCCGCACCGGCGCCGGTTACGGCCGCGCCGTGGGTGCGCGCTCGGTCGGCAGCCGGGTGGCGGCCGACAAGGGCGCGCTGGCGCTGGTCATCCGATCGATCGGAACCTCCAACAACCGCTTTGCCCATACCGGGATGCAGCGATTCGATTCGGACGTGCGCCTGCTGCCGGCCGTGGCGATCTCCAATCCCGACGCCGACCTGCTCGAGCGCCTGATGGCCGGCGACGAGCCGGTGCGTATCGAGGTCGAAGTCGACGCCGAGACGGTGGAGTCCTACACTTCGCAGAACGTCTTCGCCGAAATCACCGGTTCCGAAAAGCCCGAAGAGATCGTGGCGTTGGGTGCACACCTGGATTCCTGGGACGTGGGCACCGGCGCGATCGACGACGGCGCCGGTGTGGCCATCGTTACCGAGGCGGCCCGCCTGATCAAGAATCTCGATCGGCGGCCCGACCGCTCGGTGCGCGTCATCCTGTTCGCCGCCGAGGAAATCGGCCTGTGGGGCGGTCGCGCCTGGGCCGACGCGCGCGAGAACGAAATCGAGAACTACCAGCTGGCGGCCGAGTCCGATTTCGGTGCCGGCGAGGTCTACGCCATCAGCGCGCGCGTGGCGGACGCGGCCTGGCCGGTGATCCAGGCGATCCAGTCCGAGCTGGCGCCGCTGGGCATCGAACTCGGCGGGCGCGAGGCCAACGGCGGCCCGGACTTCTACCCGGCGGCCGCACTGGGCGTGGCCGCCGTCGATCTCGAGCAGGACGGGACCGAGTACTTCGACTACCACCACACGGCCAACGATACGCTCGACAAGATCGATCCGGAAAACCTGGCGCAGAACGCAGCCGCCTACGCCGTACTGGCCTGGCTGGGTGCCCAGGCGCCAGTGTCGTTCGGTTCCGGCGAGACGATTCTGGGTGAGGAAGAGGAATCGGACTGAGCGGGGGCTCCAACGGGGGTTTCGGAGAATCCTTGCCGTCGGGCGATGTATCGAGTTTGGAAGATTGTCAATGACCGACACGGGCCGGTGCCCGGCCGGTTCGCTCGGTTCGCTTGCCAAGAGCGGTGAGCGCCGGCACAGTGGCTCTGAGCGCTACCTCGCATGGCCCACTAGCGCCTCGAGCGCCTCGATCCACCGCTCATCCCGCTCGGCCTCCCGTGCCGGCGGGATGACCATCGTCGAGTATTCCTTCAACGATGCGCCGGGCAGATCGCTCAACCGCATGCGGTCGGCGCGAAAGCGTTCGATCGGGAGCTGCGCGGCTTCGTAGAGGATGATCGGTGTGTCGGGCCGATACCATCGCGCCAGTTTGTCGACCAGGAGTTGCAGTCTTCGCGGGTCGGGTTCGAAACCGATGCAGTCGAGATTGCCCGCCAGCGCCACCTGCCAGAGCAGGACCAGGGAAGAAGGATCGATCGTGTGCCGAAAGGCCAGGAATCGCGTCGCCTCAAAGGACTGTACGCCCCGATCACCGGGGTCGAGACCGAGATCGGCGTACAGGCAGGCTTCGGCGGAGATGCCGGGTTCCATGCGCGCGCTCAGGCCCGCCTGTCGCACCCGTTCGATGGCCGCATGCGGGACCTGGGCGAAGACTCCCGGGTGACCGTAGAACACGCAGCATACGTGCTCACCGGAGAAGACCCGATCGACGATGCGGTCCGTCATCGCGCGATAGCTGTCGCGCCGGTCGCGGGTCTCGCCGTAGTCGTCGGTCAAATCGACGGCAGTCGGGCGGCGTTCGACGATCCAGGCGTGGGCGAGCGAATCGGCGAGCACGAAAATGGTATCCGCGCGGTCGATCTCGCTGACGGCCCGTTCGGCAATATGCCGGCCCAGCTGAATGCCGCAGCCGACGACCACCAGTTCGCCGCGAGCCACGTCGTTCAAGCCGGCGATTCGGCCTTCGCCACGACCACGCCGTCACGGCCGCCGCGTTTGGCTTCGTAGAGCGCGGCGTCGCTGCGCTCGCGCAGCGTCTCCATTGCTTCGTTCGGCGCCAGCTCGGCCACCCCGAAGCTCATCGTCAACGGCCGGCTCCCGTTACCGTAGTCGATGCCGGCGATGTCGGATCGCACCGACTCGAGCCGTTCGAGCATTTCGGCGACGCGTGCGTTGGGCAGGCACACGCCGAATTCCTCGCCACCGATTCGACCGACCTGGCCCACGCCCGGGAAGTGCTCCCGGAGCACCTGCGCCACTTCTCGCAGGGCCCGGTCACCGGCGATGTGGCCGTGTTCATCGTTGACCCGCTTGAAGTAGTCGATATCGCACAGGGCCAACACCAAGGGCTGGCTCTGTCGCTGACAGTCCTCGATCATCATCCGCGCAGTATCGAAAAAGCGTGTGTGGTTGTTCACTCGCGTGAGTCCGTCGATCTCCGACAAGCGCCGGAAGTGGCGGCGGTCGCGCAGAACGTGCGCGAGCAGTAGCACCAGGATCAAGAAGAGAAAGGCCGCAAATCCGGCCCCCAGCCACCGCATTCTGGCACTTTGCCGCCGCGACTGTGCCTCGAGTTCGGCCACGCGCTTCTGTTCCCTCAGCAACTCGAGTTCCTGCTCCTGACGCTGCATTTCGAATTCGACCTCTATGCTCGCCAGTCTGCGCGTGCGATCTTCGTCGAGGAAACGTTTGCGCGATTCGGCGCCCGCAACCATGTGCCGATAGGCCTTGTCGAATTCTTCCAACGCGGCGTACTGCTGGGCCGCCAGGTGATGCATTTCGGCCTCTCGTTCCCACAGGGCCCGCCTGCTGACGTCCTCGATCAGCTGTTCGGCTCGCTGGATGGCTGCTTCGCTTTCGCCGCGCGCGGCGGCCAGCTCGGCCTTGAGGCCGCGGGCGGTGAGTACGCCGTCGGCCCAGCCCGCGGTGCGCAAGCGATCGAGTGCGCGATCGGTCCAGCGCTGGGCCGCGTCGATCTCCTCGCGTTCGAGGGCAATGAAGCCCAACTCCAGTTCGACCGTGCCCATCACGACCTGGTCATTCGCCTCCCGGCAGGTCTGCAACGCCTCGCGCGCGGCGGTCTCGGCCGGGTCCAACTGGTCGGCGTAGCGATGGGCGACCGAGAGCGTCTGGCCGGCCCGGCAGATCAGCAGCGGATCGGCACTCCGGCGGGCGATCTCGAGGCCTTCGCTGGCTTGTTCGATCCCGCGCTCGTGGCGCCCGGTGATGGTGTGCACGTAGGCGGCTAGGCCGAGAATCCTGGACTTTTCACCGAGGTCATTGCTGTCTGGAAGGAGTTCGAGCGCTGCCCGCAGACGCTGGAAGCCCCACTCGTAGCGACCCATGTTGATCGCGATGTTCGCGGCCAGTCTCAGCGTGCGCAGCCGCTGGTCGTCGTTGAGCCCGCTGTCGAGGGTCGCGTTGAGTTCGTCGATCGCCGCGCCGGGGCGGCCCTGAAGCGCGAGGTTTCGGGCGTGCAGGAGCTCGATCTCCACGCGCTGGCGGGGCGTGGCTTCATCCAGGCGGCTCAAAAGGTGGTCGATTGCCGGCTGCGATGCCCGACCGGCCTCGGTCGTGCTCAAGTGCCTGGCCCGCTCGATCGCCTCGTCGAGCCCGAGTGCTTGCGCGGACAGGTCGGCAATAGCCGCCAGTGCCGCCAGGCATGCGGCTGCCGCGACGTGTCGTGCCGAGATCGAGATTCGGATCAAGATGCCCGAATCAGTCGTGGCATTTGATCGTGCTGTTGCTCAAGTGGACCTCGGCCAGGCCCGACAGCTTGCGCACGGCCTCGACGTCCTCGCGCTTCATCGCGGCCCGGGCGTCTTCCGGCAGTCCGCGCGCTTGCATGACCGCGTCGGGGTTGTCCTCGTACTCGGCGGCCAGCTTGGCGTCGCTGCCGAGATCCTTGAGCAATTTCCTGAGTGCTTGCATGAATGTACCTCCCACTTTGACCTGCATTCTAATCGCTTGGGCCTTCGGTTGGCGATCGCCGCCTTTTCTCCGCGCCGCGGTCGGTCTTCCGGGCGCTGCCGGATCGCCCGTCCGGGGTACACTACGCCCGCCCGCGATGCCGGTGTCACGGAGTCACGCCGATGCCAAAACTGCTGCTCAACCTGCGCCATGTGCCCGACGACGAGATTGCCGACGTTCGCCGCTTGATGGATGAACACGGGATCGAATGCTACGACACGCCGCCGGGGCCGTTCGGCATAACGGCCGGAGGAATCTGGCTGAAGAATCCGGAGGAGTTCGACCGCGCACGCGAACTCATGGACGCCTACCAGGCCGAACGCGCGAAGCACGCAAGGGCGAAATGGCAACAAGCGCGCGCCCGCGGCGAAGCCGAAACGCTGGCAGCCAATGTTCGCCGGAATCCACTCAGGGCGCTGCTGATCGTTGTCGGCAGCATCTTCGTGCTGATGGTGTTGTTCGCACCCCTGGTCGTGTTGTTCCGACTCGCGGAGTGACTATCCGTCGATCTCGGACAGGGCGCGCAGGACCGCCTCACCGTAGCGCCCCAGTTTGTGTTCGCCCACGCCGCTGATGGTGGCGAGTTCTTCGAGCGTTTGCGGACGGGCCTCGACAATGGCCGCCAACGTCGCATCGTGGAAGATGACGTAAGGCGGCACTTCCTCGCTGCGCGCCGTCTCCAGGCGCCATTGCCGCAAGGCCTGCCATTCGGCCGAGTCGGTATCGATCTCCACGGACGACTTGCGCGCGCTCTGGCGCCGGCCGGGGACCGCATCGCGCCGCATCTCGATTCGGGTCTCGCCGCGCAGCAGGGCCCGGCAATCGGTTCCCAGGCGCAGCCCCCCGTGACCCTCAGGATCGGGCGCCAGGTGGCCGGCGGCCAGCAGCTGGCGCAGTACCGAGTGCCAGGTCGCGCGGTCGGTATCCCGGCCGATCGCCCAGGTGCTCAGCTGATCGTGGCCGAGTTGCTCGCTGCGCTCGGTGCGCTTTCCGGTCAGTACATCGACGACATGGCCGGCGCCGAAGCGCTGACCGGTGCGGAAGACGGCCGACAGGGCCATGCGCGCTGCCTCGGTGGCGTCCCAGGTTTCCGGTGGGTCCTGGCAGTTGTCGCAGTGGCCGCAATCGCCGGGGTGGTTCTCGCCGAAATAGCCCAGCAGGGCGGGGCGGCGGCAGTCGGCGCGCTCGCAGTAGGCCAGCAGGGCCTCGAGGCGTTCGCGCTCGAGCTTCTTCTGGTCGTCGCCGGCGCCGGATTGTTCCAGTAGCTGGCGGATGCGGACCACGTCGGACAGGCTGTAGACCATCCAGGCGTCGGCCGGCAGGCCGTCGCGCCCGGCCCGCCCCGTTTCCTGGTAGTAGGACTCGATGCTCTTGGGCAGGTCGAGGTGGGCGACGAAGCGCACGTCGGGTTTGTCGATGCCCATGCCGAAGGCGATGGTCGCGCAGATGATCAGCCCGTCTTCATTGATGAAACGGTCTTGCGCGTCTTGCCGCGCCTCCGACGCCATGCCCGCGTGGTAGGCAATCGCGGCGAGCCCCTGCTGCGCGAGCCAGCGTGCCGTTTCTTCCGCCTTCTTGCGCGAGAAGCAGTAGACGATTCCGGACTGTCCCGGGTGTCGCCGCCGGATGAAGGCCAGTAGTTGCTGCCGGGCATTGCGCTTGAGCCCGACCGTGTAGCGAATGTTGGGCCGGTCGAAACTGTCGACGAACACCCGGGCGCCGCTGCCCAGCAGGCGCGCGAGGATCTCGTCCCGGGTGCGCTGGTCGGCGGTTGCCGTCAGGGCGATGCGCGGTATGTCGGGGAAGCGCTCGGCAAGCGCGCCGAGCTTGAGGTACTCCGGCCGGAAGTC
>CAZSGS010000096.1:0-8381 GCA_964606365.1 uncultured Wenzhouxiangella sp.
TCGACGAGCCCACCAACCATCTCGACCCGGCCAACCAGGTGACCATACTCAACGTGCTCCATCGCCAGGTTCACGAGCAGCGAAAGTGCGCACTCATGGCGCTGCACGAGGTCAACCTGGCCACCTGCTATTGCTCGCACGTGCTGCTGCTCTACGGCAACGGCGAATGGGACGCCGGGCCGACGCGCGAACTGCTGACCGCCGACAATCTGTCGCGGCTCTACCGCTGTCGCGTCCGCCTGGTCGACGACGGGCGGCAGCGCGTCTTCGCCGTCGCCGGCGGGCTCGGGGAACGGGCCGACTGACGGCTAACGCGAATCATTTGCATTCGCAAATCATTTCGCCTATTCTGACTTCGAACCCACTTCACAAGGGCGAAGCTCACATGATTCCCAGCGTGTTCTCCCGGCGCGAGCGCAGCTTCCAGAACGACCCGCGCATGCGGCAGGCGCTGTCCCGCCTGAGTCGCAACAACCGTGACATCTCCTCGCAGGGGCCGGTCGGCACATCGCTTTACTGGCTGCTGCGTTCGCGCCGCCCGAAGTTCGCAGCGCTCGTCGGCGGGTTCTCGCAGGCCGACACGCTGGTGATCGCCTGCGCCATGGCCGACTGCGGCGCCAAGCTGGTGGCCGAATCGCGGGCCCGGGGAGCCACGCGCAGCGCGCTGTCGGCAGCCGGGCTCGACTGGATTCTGCGCAGCGGCGAGTGCCTGGGCTGTCTGCACCGCCTGCGCCCCCTCGACTGCCTGATCGTCGGTGACACCGACGAGCCGCTGTCGACCTGGCGGGAACAACTCGACCATGAAGCCCTGATTCTCGGCATTGGCCGCCGCGCATCTTGCGTGGACAGCCTGGCGCGCAAGATTCGCTCCGAGGGGCTGGCCGAGGATGTCTCCCGGCTGCGCGACGGCCGCGACTGCCTGCTCATCGCCGATCACGAGCCGGGTTGAGCCGTGTGTACACGTACCATCCCGCTCTACCTGAGCCTGCTCCATGCGCTTCGCCTGGAAGCCCACGCGAATTCGGACGCTTTGGCGACCCAGTGGATGGCACTCAACGGACTGGACGGCGCGTGCGCACCCGTTCGGGCGCTGGCCGAGCTACTGAGTGACCAAGGCCACGTCGCACCGCCGGGAAATCCGTCGCCCTGGCCGCACGAGCAGGCCGTCCTCGAGGCATTGGCGCGCGTCGAGCGCGAGCCGGGCCAGGCCGAGAATCTGCTCACCTTCCTGCCACCGGCCAAACGGGCCGCCGGGATGGCCCTGCTTGCCGAGCTGTCCCGATGCATTTCAGAAGACCTCGCCAGCCGACTGAGGGGCCTGGGCTGGAACCCGAAATACCGGACCGCGAACTGCGCGGACATCGTTGGGACACAGCGGCGAAGCCGCCCTGACCCCTGAATCCCGACCCCTCAGCTCTCCCGAATCTCGACCGACTGCCCGTCCCTGAGCCGCTCATTGCCGCGTACGACGACGCGATCCCCGGGCTCGACCGGCCCGGCGACTTCGATCCAGTCGCCCTGACCGATACCGGTCGTCACCGTGGCCCGCCGGGCCGTACCGTCGTCTTCGATCACGAACACCGCGCTACCGGAGCCGCGCAACACCAGAGCGTCGCGCGGCACGGCCAGCACCTCGCGCATGTCGGCGGTGGGGATGGTCACGCGCGCCGTCTGGCCGACGGGCAGGGATCGGTCGATGTCCAGGCGCAGCTCGAAAACGTGCAGATCCTCGTTGCCCACGCTGACGACGGTGCGAACCGGCGCATCGAAGACCTCGCCCTCGGCGTCCACCGCCAGTTCGTCGCCCGGTAGGACGTAGCGGTAGTAGCGCAGCGGCGCGCGCGCGACGACTTCGAGGCTGGCGGGATCGACCATGCGCAGGATGCGCGCACCGATCCCGACCCGTTCGCCGGCCCGGGCCACGCGCTCGACCACCATGCCAGGGAACGGCGCGCGCACGCGCGTGCGCTCGATCTGGTCTTCCAGCTGGGCCAGGCGCGACCGCGTCACCTGCAGTTCGCCTTGCGCCATGTCGCGTTCCGACAGCGTCTGGTCGATCTGGCTGGTGGCCGCCAGGTTCGTCTCGGCGAGGCGCTGCACGCGGGTCAGCTCGGCGTTGAGATACGCCAGCCTGGCTTGCCCGCTGTCGATCTGCGCTTCCAGCTCGGAAACGCGCAGCTTCAGGGTCGTGTCCTCGATCCGCGCGACGACGTCACCTTCGGCCACGCGCGTGCCGACGTCGGCGACCTCGACCAGTCGACCTTCGACCTCGGCCGACAGGCCGGCGTCCGAGCGCGACAGAATAGTGCCCGCCACCTGCATGGTCGGTGCCATTTCGCGCTGCTCGGCCTCGACGACTTCAACCGGCGGAGCATCCCCGGACTGGGCCCAGAGCGGGACGGCCAGCGTCATGCCGGCAAACGCAACGATCAATCTTGTCATTCGGTAATCCTTTCTCATGCCGGCACCACATCACCGTCGGCGGCGCGCTGTTTGTCCTCGTTGGTCCTCAGCAGCGACGGCAGCAGCACGAGGGTGAACAGCGTGCTCACCGCCATGCCGCCGACGATCACCGCGGCGAGACCACGGTAGAGTTCCGTGCCCGCGCCCGGCAGGACCAGCAGCGGCAGCATGCCGAACACGCTGGTCGTGGTGCTCATCAGGATCGGGCGCAGGCGCAGCCGAACGGCCGTTTCCACCGCCTCGCGACGGCTCAGGCCCTCTTCGCGCTCGCCGTCACGGGCGCGGTAGACCAGCAGGATGGCGTTGTTGACCACCAACCCGAGCAGAATGACGAAGCCGATCATGGTCAGCATGTCCATGGCCTGCCCCGTCACCCAGCCGGTGATGCGCAGCGCCACGATGCCGCCGACGGTCGCCATCGGAATGGTCATCAGGACCAGCAGCGAATCCTTGAAGGACCGAAACAGCGCCGAGATCAGCAGGTAGAGAATCACGATCGCCAGCGCAAAGCTACCGGCCAGGTTCGACAGGGTCTCGCCCAGCGCTTCGGCCGTGCCACGGTAGGCGATCACGCCGTCGGGCGGCAGCGCGCTTCGGATCTCCGGCTCGACCTCTTCCTGCAGGAAAGCCAGCGCGGTTTCCATCGGCATGCCCGATGGCGGCGTCACTTGCAGCGACAGGGTGCGGCGCCGATCGACGCGGCGGATCTGGTTGGGACCGGCGGTACGCTCCAGCTCGACCAATTCGCCCAGGGTGGCAATGCGACCCGAGGGCGTGGCCAGCGGCAGGCTCATCAGTTCCTCGGGCGTCGCCCATTCGGTACCGCGCAGGATCACGTCCAGCCGGCGGTCACCGTCGAAGTAATCGCCCAGATAGGCGCCGTTGCCGAAGGCGCGCACCAGCGTGGCGACCTCGCCGCGGGTCCAGCCCATCTCGGCGATGCGCCGGTCGTCGGGCTTGAGCCGCAGCTCGGGCTCGGCCAGCTCCAGTCCCGGCTGGGGGCGGATGGTGGCACCGGGCATCTTCTGCTGGATGAGCCCGAAAGCCATCTGCCCGGCGCCGAGCAGGTCCCCGACATCGGCCGCCTGCAGGTCGATGTCGATCTGCCGGCTGCCGCGGCCGCCGAAAATGGGCGAGCGGTTGGCGCGGCCGAAGGTGTCCGGAAAACCCGTGAGGATCTCGTTGTTGACGACCTCGAGCAGCGCCTCGACCTCGTCCTCGTCGGCCGCGCGCATGCCCAGGAAAGCCCCGCTTCCGAAGAACCCGAGGAAGGTATTGGCGATCGCCGGTTCCTTTTCGCCGCGGATGTGGGGGATCAGTCGCTCGTTGAGGGGCTTGATCAGCTCGACCTCGGCGGTATCCGGCCCCATGCCCGACGGAGTCTGCAGGAAGCCGAAGATGAAATTCCGCTTACCCTCCGGCAGGTAGTCGGCCGGCGGGATCAGCAGGGCGGCGATCACCAGCGGCACGATCGTCAGGCCGGCAATCCAGCCCCGGCGCCGGCGCGGGGTATCCGTCAGCGTCATGATGAAGTCCGAGACGCGCTGCCACCAGGACGCGTGCCGGTCTTCGAGCGATGCATCGCCGAGCAGGCGGTAGCTGGCCGTCGGCAGCACGACGATGGCCACCAACAGCGAGCAGACGATGGCGGCCGAAATCACCACCGCGAGGTCGGCGAAAAGCTGGCCGGCCTCGTCCTGGAGAAACATGACCGGCAGGAATATCGCCACCGTCGTCGCGGTGGAGGCCAACAGCGCACCCCAGACCTGGCCGGTACCGCGATCGGAGGCCTCCAGGGGGGCGCGACCCTGCTCGCGCTGGCGCACGATGTTCTCGAGCACGACGATGGCGGCATCGAGCACCATGCCCGTGGCGAACGCCAGGCCGGCGAGCGAGATCACGTTGAGCGTGCGGCCGACGCCGTCGAGCACCAGGAAAGAGAAACAAAGACACAGCGGAATCGCCAGCGCCACCATCAGCGTGGCCCGCAGCTTGCGGAAGAACCACCACAGCACCAGCACGGCCAGGCTCATGCCGACGATCAGGTTGGTCGCCACCATGCCGACGGACTGGCGGATGTAGACGGTGTCGTCGCTGACCTGCTCGATATCCAGCCCGGCCGGGGTCAGGTGACTGTCGCGCAGCTCGTCGATGGTGGCCTGGATCCCGCCCATGACGTCGAGCACGTTCACGCCCGGCTCGGCGATCACGTTCATGGCGATGGACGGGCCGCCATTCTGCGTCATCACGCCGGAGGAGTCGCGCATGACCCGCTCGACGCGGGCGACGTCGCGCAGGTAGACCGGCCGGCCCTCGCGCCAGTCGAGCACCAGGTTCTCGAGGTCGGCGATCTCGTACTGGCCGGCGAAGCGAAGCGTGTACTGTCGCCGCCCGACTTCCTGGAACCCGCCGGAGACGTCGTTGTTCTGGCCCAGGCGCTGGCCGATGCGCGTCAGGTCGACGCCGATGGCCGCGGCCTGGAAGGGATCGAAGGTAATGCGTACCTCGAAGGGGCGGCCGCCGCGCGGATTCGCCGAGGACACGCCGGGCAGCCGCTCGAGCCGCTCCTTGACGACCTCGTCGATGAAGTCCTGGTACTCGATGATCGGCCGATTGTTCTCGGGCATCGGGCGAATCGCGAACCAGGCCACCGTGTCGCCGAACTGGTCGGAGCCCACGCGCACCGTCGGCTCGGTGACGTCGGCCGGGTAGCGCGGCACCTGGTTGAGGCGGTTGATGACCTCGATCAGCGCGCGGTTGAGATCGGCGCCGACGTCGAACTCGAGATTGATCGAGCCGCTGCCCTGACCGGCCGATGCGGTCATGCGCTGCAGCCCCGGCACGTCGCGCAACTGGTTCTCCTGCGGCTCGATGATCTCCGACTCCACCTCCGAAGGCGCAGCCGCCCGCCAGCCGGTGGAAATCGAAATCGTCGGCCGGTCGATGTTGGGCGTCATCTGCACCGGCAGGCGCGACAGGCTCAAAAGGCCAAAGATCACGAGCAGGATGCAGCCCACGGCCACGGCCACCGGGTTGCTCAAGCCGAGTCGGGTGAGGGGCAAGTTGGATTCTCCGCTGTCGTTCTTGTTCGAGGGCGGGCATCATCCCGCACTTGCGATCAGTGAATTGACAACGTCCGTGGCGAATGGTGCCAATGGATTGACGAAAGTTTCACGTTCGTGACAGGCCCGCCAAGCGATCGACGCGCTCGGCGTGCACGGCCTGGGCGATCGCCGGGCCTTTCAGGCCGCGCTCGACGAAAGGCCGCGCCTGAACGGCCGAAGCCTCGGCGTGGGCGCGCCGCAGGAAATCGGCCTGTGGATAGGGCTCGGATTCCCGACCCTTGCGCCCCCGACGGTCCGCCTCGCAGGCCAGCAGGAAGGGCTCGAGGCGATCGGGGCGCCGGAATGCATCGAGCCGCTCGAACAGACGCACCACCGTCGAGGGCTTCAACTCGAGCGCACGGTGGGCCACGAGGTGGTGTTCGCCGACCAGCAAGGCCGCATCGCGGCACTCGACGCTCACGCGCAGGCGCTCGCACACCGCACGGATCGGCGCCAGGCCGGTCTTCTCGTGACCGGCGTGCCGGGGCCATTCGTTCTCGGGCGTCAGCCCCTTGCCCAGGTCGTGCACCAGCGCGGCGAAGCGGGCCGGCAGCGAACCGCCCAGCCGCGCGGCCTGGTCGACGACCATCAGGGTATGGACCCCGGCGTCGATCTCGGGGTGATACTCGGCCACCTGCGGTACGCCGAACAGGCGGTCGAGCTCGGGCAGGATCACACCGAGCGCGCCGGTCTCGTGCAGCAATTCGAAACAGCGCGAAGGCCGCGCCTCCATCAGCGCCGACGACAACTCCTGCCAGACACGCTCGGCCACGAGGTGGTCGGTCTCGCCTTCGGCGACCATCTCGCGGCAAAGATCGAAGGTCTCGGCGGCCACCCGGAAGTCCTGGAAACGCGCGTAGAAGCGGGCCAGGCGCAGGACGCGCACCGGATCCTCGCGAAAGGCCGGCGAAACATGGCGGAGCGTGCGCTGCTCGAGATCGCCACGACCGCCGAAGGGATCGACGATATGCCCCTGTTCATCCTCCGCCATGGCGTTGATCGTCAAGTCGCGCCGCTCGAGATCCTGCTCGAGACTGACGTCGGGCCCGGTATGAAAGACGAAACCGTGATAGCCGCGCCCGGCCTTGCGCTCGGTGCGCGCGAGGGCGTATTCCTCGCCCGAGTCGGGGTGGAGAAAGACGGGGAAATCGCGGCCCACCGGCCGGAAGCCGCGCTCGCGCATGATCTCGGGCGTGGCGCCGACGACCACGTAGTCGGCATCGGAGGCGGGGCGGCCGAGCAGCCGGTCGCGCACGACGCCGCCGACGCGGTAGACGGTCAGCCCATCGAGCGCATCATTGCGCGCGTCAGCCCCGCTCACGGCGGGCCCGGCGCCGGAACTGCTGATAGCGAGACTGCTTGTCCACGGGCTTGAGCCAGCGCGGGGCGCGTTCGGCCAGGCCCCAGGGTCGAATGCCGAGCGACTCGAATCCGTTGCTCTGGCAGACGCTATCGAGCTTCAGCGACTTGTAGTTGTCGCTGGAAAACGGCTTGCCGGGAACGAAATCGAAGGCCATGCCCTGCAGCCGGCCGAGGAAATCGGGCAGCCCCACGACCACGCGCTTGAGCTCGAGCTGGTCGCGCAGCCAGCGCACCAGTTCGATCAGCGACCACACCTCCGTGCCGCACAGCTCGAAGGTCTTGCCGGCGGTCTGCTCGTCCGCCAGCACGCGCATGAAGGCTTCGATGATGTCGTCGACGAACACCGGCGCGAACTTCGCCTGGGGCCGGGCCAGCGGCAGGACGGGGCTGATCCGCAGCAGCGTGGCGAAACGGTTGAGAAAGCTGTCGTCGGGCCCGAAGATGGTCGAGGCACGCAGGATCGTACCGGCCAGACGGCGGTCGCGGTCGGCGGCGCGTACCCGTGCCTCGCCTTCACCGCGGGTGCGAAGGTAGTGGCTTTCCCCCCGCCCGGCGTTGAGCCCGCTCATCTGCACCAGCCGCCCGACACCGGCTTCTTGGCAGGCATCGATCAGACGCTCGACCAGTTCGACGTGTACGCGATGAAAGCCGGCGCCCCCGAAACCGCGCTCGTTGAGGATGCCGACCAGGTTGATCGCCGCGTCGTGTCCGCGCAACTCGTCGGACAAGCGCGCCGCATCGAAGGGATCGAACTGACGGATCGTGGCCCGGGGAATCACCCAGAGGTGCTTGCAACCCGGGGCGTAGCGCGTGGCGACGGTGACCTCGTGCCCCTCGCGCGCCAGGCGCCTCGTCAGGTGCGAGCCGACAAAGCCGGAACCGCCCAGTATCAGAACCTTCATGATCGCTCCAGACTCGTATTCGACGCCATTCTACTGCCCCGGCGATCAAGGCGGACAGGCGAAACCCGCCGCCGGCCCCGCGCCGGGGAGTATCTGCCCGGTCAGCAGTTCGGGCCGGCGCTCCAACTGCCACTCGTAGATGGTGGCAAACGCCAGAACCTTGGGCACGTAGTCACGGGTTTCGTAGAAGGGCATGGTTTCGATCCACACATCCGGCGGTGTGTCGGGCCGCTCGTCGAGCCAGCGCTCGACGGCGTTGGCGCCGGCGTTGTAGGCCGCCGCCACGCGCACCCAGTTGCCGTCGAAGTCGCGATACAGCTCCGCCAGGTGGGCGACACCAAGTGGCACATTGATCTCGGGGTCGGCCAGCGAATCGGCGCCCCGGTAGGCCAGGCCGTTGCGACGCGCAACGGCCTGCGCCGTGGCGGGCATGAGCTGCAGCAGGCCGCGGGCGCCGACCGGCGACCGCGCGTCGGCCTGCATCGCCGACTCGGCCCGCATCAGGCCATAGACCAGCGCCGGATCGACCCCGTAGCGCCGCGCCTCCGCG